>CAZYKN010000232.1:0-2300 GCA_964648135.1 uncultured Flavobacteriaceae bacterium | reverse complement strand
AAAGACATTTTAATAAATGCCATAGCAACTGCTGCTCCTAATAATTCAAACACAATAGAAACTGTAGTTGATGTTGGCATTCCTAAGGTGTTAAACACGTCTAATAATAGAATATCCGTTATCATTACAGCCATAAAAATGTACATGATGTTTTGAAAATTAAACATACCAGGATTAAAAATTCCTTTTCTAGCAACTTCCATCATTCCACTTGAAGTGATTGCTCCAACAAAAACTCCTAAACTAGCAATAATTAAAATATTTTTTGTAGAAATAACTTTTGAACCAATAGCTGAATTAAGAAAGTTTACAGCATCATTACTTACACCAACAATTAAATCTACAATGGCTAATAAAGCCAAAGCTGCAATCATTAAAATATACGGATTATCCATTTTTATACCTTTGAGTTAAAATTACACTACAAATTTACAATGGCTAATGTTAATTTAAGGTTACTTTTTGCTTTTGTTAATAAAAAAGTTTATTTTTACAGTCTATTAATTTAATCATTTAAAAAACAAAAAATTATGGCAGTAATGAAAGTAATTGAAGTTATGGCTTCATCGGAAAAAGGTTGGGAAGATGCAACTAAAAACGCAGTAAAGCACGCATCAAAAAGTGTAAAACACATGAAATCTGCTTTTGTGCAATCACAAAGTGCAGTTATTGAAAATGGAGAGGTTTCCCAATTTAGGGTAAATGTTAAAATAACTTTTGAAGTGAAATAACTATAATTGAATTTATTTAAACTTTTTAAAATCGTCTAAAATGTTTAGACGATTTTTTTATGCTTATTTTTGTACTTAGATATGAAAAACAACAAACCAATTATCATCTTTATCTTAAAATTTTTTACCAGTTATTTGGTATTGGTTGGTTTGTATTCTTTTTATTTAAGTAAAACGCAAGAAAAAGACACTTTATATTCTTGTGCTCCAATAACTGCAACAGTTGCAAATCAAACTGTTAGTGCGATTGAATTATTGGGTTACCAAGCTAGTGCCGAACAACATCAAGATGAACTTTCTTTAAAAATATTGGTAAATAATCATTATGTATCACGAGTGATAGAAGGTTGTAATTCAGTAAGTATTATCATTTTATTTTTGGCTTTTATTATCGCTTTTTCAGGAAGTCTTAAAGCGACAATTATTTACGGAATATTGGGAAGTTTCCTTATTTATATAACCAATATTTTTAGAATTGCCATCTTATCAATTGGAATTTTGGAATATCCTAAACAGGAAGAATTGTTACATAACATTGTATTTCCCACTATTATTTACGGAATGGTTTTTTTGCTTTGGGTGATTTGGGTAAATAAACTCTCCACTTTTATAAAGAAAAAAAATGAATAAATATTTGCGTTTTTTAGGTGTAGGATTGCTTTTTATAGCATTAGTTTTTGTTCGAGCTTATGCAAAAGAACTGTTTTATGATCCGTTTACAGAATATTTTAAAGACGCATACTTGCACAGCAACTTACCAACATATAATTTAACGAATTTAAGCTTAAATATATTTTATAGATATGTTTTAAACACTTTCATTTCCATAGGAATTATATATCTGTTGTTTCAAAAACAATTTTTAAAATTCAGCTTTCAATTTTATAGTGTTGCTTTTGTAATTTTACTTTTTTTATTGATTGTTATTTTAAAATTTAATTTATTTGAAAGTTATTTACCGCTATTTTATGTTAGACGTTTTTTAATTCATCCTATATTTATCTTATTATTAATTCCTGTTTTTTATTACCAAAACAAACATGCTTAAATTAAAATATTCCAATTACAAACTCGAAGCAGGAACAGATGAAGCAGGAAGAGGTTGCCTTGCAGGACCTGTAGTTGCAGCTGCGGTTATTTTGCCAGATAATTTTAAGCATCCATTATTAAATGACTCCAAACAACTTACCGAAAAGCAACGAGAAAAATTAAGACCTTATATTGAAAAACACGCTTTAGCTTATGCTGTATCTTTTGTGGACGCTCCAAAAATTGATAAAATAAACATTTTACAAGCTTCCATTTTGGCAATGCACCAATCCATTAAAAAGCTTAAAATAACACCTGAGTTTATTATTGTTGATGGAAATAAATTCCATAATTATAAAAATATTCCACATCAAACTATTGTTAAAGGTGATGCCAAATTTATGAGTATTGCAGCTGCTTCGGTTTTAGCCAAAACTTATAGAGATGAGTATATGCTAAAAATAGCCAAAGAACATCCAAATTATTTTTGGGAAAAGAATAAAGGTTATCCAACCAAACAACATCGCAACGGAATTAGAG
>CAZYKN010000231.1:0-3964 GCA_964648135.1 uncultured Flavobacteriaceae bacterium | reverse complement strand
AAAGTTTCTACACAAGGTACACAAAGCTGTATGAGTTATTAAAATCAAACAACAAACAAGTCCAAAAAAATATTAAAGATATGTTTGTATATATGGAACAATTTTCCCGAACAGCTTTGTGAACTTAGTGCCTTCTTAGTGTCCCTTGTGGTTAATTTAACAACACAATTTCAAACTAGAGCCTTAATCACCAGTACAATCTAAACATAAAGTTTGGAGTAAAACCAATGGCGTAATGATTAATTTTTTCAATAGGATCATCAATCGAATTATTACCTGTAAAATGAGTGTTTATTAAACTCTTATTGTTGTAAATATTTCTCATTGATACACCAATTTTACCTTTAATTTTATTTTTTTTAGATACATAAAATTTATAGGTTGATGAGAAATCCAAACGATGATAATTTGGTAAATATTCCGTATTAATTCCGTGAAAATAGGCGTTTCCATCAGTATCATAGTCTAAATCGGTTAAAGGTCTTCCTTTTCTAAATTTCCAACCTAAAGAAAAATCAAATTTATCTTTAGTGTAACTAACCGAAGAAGAAAAAGATTGTTCTATTTCGTTACTCGCTGTAAAATATTGATTGTTATTTAATCCTTCATATTTATTTTCAGCATCCAAAAAACAGTAACTTAACCAAACTTTAAAGTTGTTGAAACTTCTTTTTAAATAGAAGTCCATTCCTTTTACCCTTTGTTTTCCAATATGAAACTGATTATCGATAGGATTTAAAAAACCTAATGATAAAGCCGTTATACCATTGGTCTTTTTTAAATAAACATCTAAATCTATTGTCCAATTGTTTTTTGTAAAAATTAAATTACCTGACAATTGCTTACTGTTAATAATAGGATGTTTTTTTCCATCAGCCAATCGCCAAATTTTATTATCTAAAGCCAAACTGCTCAATACAGTTTCATCAATCTGATTGATTATTTGGTTTTTAATTTCACCTGTTATTTGAAGTTTAAAAAATTTGTTTAGCCTTTTATTAATCACAAGCCTTGGTTCAAGTGTAAGTTTTTCTAATTCAGTATAATAATTTGTTCTAACACCTAAATACACCGTTCCAATAACTGATTTTTTTAAATAATAATTTGCAAATAAAGCATGTGTATTTATTTGAGAGTTTCCTTTGTCTAATAAATAAACAATATCTTTTTCTTCTTTAAATTCAAAATCCACTTGTTTTTTATTGTATTGATACCCAAAATCAAATACATTTAATTTGTTCAACTTCCAATTTAAAATGGTTGAGAACTCAACATCTTTAATATTATTTTCTTTACTAAAATTAGAAACTAATACATTATTGTTGTTCTCTTTTGCATTATAGTTTAAACGATAATTAGAATAACTAATAAAAGTATTTAGTTTTGTTGATGTAGTCCATTTTTTATTCCACAATAAACTATATCCATCATTTTCAGAATCTAAATAATCGAAATAATTAGTATTTTCAATACTGTAATCATTTTCTAAATCATTATCAATATGAATTAAACTAAAATGGAATTTATTGTTATTATTAAACTGATAATTAAGTTTACCGTTATAATCTTTAAAATGAAATTTTTCGTCAATTATATTGGTGTTTTGAAAGGCTTTTTCTTCATATTTTTTAAAGGTTTTGGTTTCGTATAAATCCTCATAAGAGCGTCTAAAAGATGTTTGAATACTTAATTTGTTGTTTATTAAAGGTGTTTCAAAAAACACATCGCTGCTAATACCATTTACACCAAATTCAAAATGTGGTTTTTGAGCAATTTTATTTTTGGTTTTAATATCAATTACACTTGAAATTCGTTCACCAAATTTTGCATTTGTACCTTTATTATGGAAGGTTATTTTCTGAGCAATATTAGGATTAAAAACAGAAACCATTCCAAATAAATGACCTCCATGATATATATTAATATTATCCCAAATAATTCTGTTTTGATCAGAATTACCACCTCTAACAATCAAACCTGTTGCTGTTTCGTCAGCACTTACAACGCCAGGTAATTGTTGAATACTCTCTAAAATATCTGTTTCGGTAAGACCAGCTAAAAGACCTTGCTTGTTGGGTTTTAATGTATAAGTAGCGTCATTATTTTTTGAAATACCAGCGGTTAAATAGCTTTGTACAACAACTTCTTTTAATTTTTCTGAATTAATTTTAGTTAAATAGATATACGTATCATCAATTGTATTAAACTGAATATTAGTAAGATATGATATTTCAAAAAGCACATCATCTAAAGTAACGTTGCTTTTATTTAAAGATAATTTTACATTATTTACTAATTCACTAGGATAAGAGAATTTTACATCAAATTGTTTTTCTAAATCTTTTAATACAACAACAATCTCTTTATCATTATAATAAAACGCTTTTTTTTCCTTTTCTTGAGAGAAAGATAAAAAAATCCAAAAAACCAATAAAGAAATTGTTAATTTATATTTCATTAGTAAATTTACTCAGAAAGAATAATTGTATTATTTTCAGTTTTGTAAGCAATTTGCATAGGCTTAAAAACAGAAGCTAAAGCAATTTTTAAGTTTTTATTATTAAAACTACCTGTAAATTTTTTAGTTTGATTAATTTTTGTTCTATCAAAAGAAACATGAAATTGATTTTCTAATTCATCAATTACAATTTTTAATGGCACATTATCAAATTCACTTTCGCCCTTAAACCAAGTAGGTGATTGGCTAGAAACAAACAACTCTTTTTCTTGTTGCTTGCTTATTTCTACACCTTTACCAGGAGTTAAAATATGTTCTTTGTTATTGCTAACTACTTTTACTTTACCTTCATAACAAATTACATTAAAATAGTTTTCTTTTGAGTTTACATTAAAATGTGTTCCTAAAACGGTAACACTTCCGTTTTTGGTGTTTACGGTAAAGGTACTTCCTTTAGTTACTTTAAAATAGGCTTCGCCATCTAAAAACAATTCTCTTTTGTTTTTCCATGTTGTTTTGTTGTATTTTAAAGTTGAATTTGCGTTTAAAATTACTTCAGAATTATCTAATAAAGCAATGGTTTTTTGCGTTCCATAATTGGCATAAATACTAATTTCTGGTTGATCAAAATACTTATTTATTCCAATAAACAAAACAAATACAGCAGCAATAGAAGCTGCCCATTTAACATAAAGGTTAATTACTTTAGTTTTTGATGGTACTTTTTTAGTGTCTATTTTTTGTTTTATTTCTTTTAGCGTATTATCTAATGGATTTTCTAACTCTGATAAAACATCAAAAGCTTTATTTATTTTTTGAAATGCTAAGAATTCCTTTTCAGGAATTAAAGCCTTTACTTCTTTATCTGTAATTTTACCTGCTATCCAATCGGCAAAATATGTTTCGTAATTTTCTTCCATAATATTCTATATCAATATTAAAACGATTTTGTTATAAATATCCCTACCTTATATATTACCAATTTCTTTTCGAATAACAATTAAGGCATTTCGCATTCTTTTTTCAATTGCTTTTACAGAAATACCAAGTTTATCGGAAATTTCTTTGTATTTTAATTTTTCAATTCTACTCATTACAAAAACTTCTCGTTGTTTTTCTGGCAAGCTAGCAATAACACGTTCTACTTTTTGCAAAAACTCTTCTTCAATCATTAAAAATTCTGGCGATTCAGTTTCGTTATAATTTACAAAACCTTTTTGATGTTTTCTTACCACATTTTCATGTTTTTTAACATCTAAAAAAGCATTATTAGCAACAGTATATAGGTAACTTTTTACTTTTTCAAGCGTTACTTTACTGCAATTATTCCATAACTTAATAAAAGTGTCTTGTAAAATATCTTCGGCAGAAGCCATATCTTTATATTTAAAATAAAGATGTTTTTTTAAGTCCTTTGCATAAGTGTAAAAAACCTTATTATAGACTTTTTCTTTACAAATGTCTTGGAGTGAATTGTTCATGTATAAAGTAGTAGATTTTGACAAA
>CAZYKN010000230.1:0-3973 GCA_964648135.1 uncultured Flavobacteriaceae bacterium | reverse complement strand
TATTCACATTTTCTATAAAGATATCATCTACTTCTACTATTTTTACATCAGAATTTATGAGTACTTTTCTTGGACAAGAATATCCTTGCGATAGATAACTTAGTAAAATAGGATATGCTTTTGGTTCGTATATTGTAATTAAAGGTTCAACAAATAACTTTGACTTCCCTTTGATTGCTGTTGCTATTTTTTTAGGATCTCTATGTTTTAAAAGTAATTGAATTAATTTATCATCTACAAAGGGTAAATCCGTGGCTAATACTAACCAAGCAGTATTTGGATTATCTTGAAATACTGAGCAAATTGCACCAAAAGCTCCTAAACCGATAAATTTATCTGTAATTAATTTATCTTTTTTTAGGCTAGAATTTGGAGCTACAGAAACAAAAGTATTTAGTTTGTTTTTTTCTAAAATATTAATAGTATGTTCTAATTGAGATTTGCCATGGTATTGTAATAGGGTTTTATCTTTACCCATTCTTGAACTTTTTCCACCAGCCAAAACAACTGCTTGAATTGGTGCTTTATTTTCAACAATTAAATGTGTAATATGATTTGTAATTGCATCTACATCATCAATTAAATAGCTTTTTAAACTCTTTATATTAGGATATTTTTCTATTAAAAAATCAAAATATTTATCATCTTTAGTAAGTTTAATAATAAATTGGATATCATCTAATTGATCTAAGCGTTTTAAGACCGATGCTTCTTTTTGATTATCTAAAATTAAAATTTGTTTCTTTCCTTGAAAATGATTCCCATTAATGAATACCATATCATATTGTGATAAACGGATAGGTTCATAAAATTTATTCCGTTTTGAAGCAATTCTAGACTCTAAATTCCCCGAGTCATGAAAAGTAAAAACTGAAAATTTAGGCTCTTCAATTTCTTGAGAATGCGATGCGTCAATATATGCAATTTTTGCTATTTTTTGTAATTTTTGACTTGTTTTTTGAACTAAATTATTAATTATTGCGCATTTCGTACCTAAAATTGAAATTTCGTTAGGTGCAAAATTTTTATTTTCTCTACGGATTAACTTACTATGTTTTTGATGTTTTGGTTGCATATTACAAAATCTTGCTTTTTTAAATTTTATTTAAATTAATATCTGATTTGCCTCCTGTTTTTTTAAGCAACTTAATGTCATTGATTACCATTTTTTGCGAAATACTTTTACACATATCGTATATAGTTAAACTTGCTATAGAAACACCAGTTAAAGCCTCCATTTCTACACCTGTTTTACCTTCAATTTCAACAGAGCATATAATTTGCACCCGTTCTTGCTCTATTATTTTAATAGAAATATCTATTCCATTTATTAATAATGGATGACACATTGGAATTAATGTGGATGTTTGCTTTACGCCTTGAATTCCTGCAATGATTGCTGTTTGAAAAACAGGTCCTTTTTTTGTTATTAATTCATCATTACTTAAACAAGAAATAATTTTAGCTCCTAAAAACATAGTTGCTTCAGCTATAGCCCTTCTTTTGGTTATTGTTTTATTGACTACATTAACCATTTTTGGTTGATTATCTTTATTAATATGTGAAAATTTATTCATGTATATAAATTATTATTCTAAAAAAATTATCTGTATTCAATTACGGGGAAAACTTCTCCTTTTTTAAAATTAGTTCTATTATTGGGCAGTTCTAAAAACGCAGTTGCAAAAATTAAATTTGCTAAATCTCCAGATCCATTTCCAGCTATTGGAGTAGCATATAAGACTCCTTTTTTGTTTTCTACTTTTACTTGTAAAAAATAAGTTAACGCTGGTTTAAAGGTGTAGTCTTGGGATAAAATTGCTTTTTGTTGATTTATATATGCTAAATTTAATGATTTTTTAATCCAAGGATAAAAATATTTAACACACCCTACAAAAGTTGAAACAGGATTTCCAGGAAATGCAAAAACAACTGTTCCTAAAGAAGTCTTTCCCTTTTTTTTAACACCAAACCAAAAAGGTTTCCCTGGTCGTTGCTTGACTTTATGAAAAAGTTTTTCCACTTCTAATTCTTCAAAGATTTCTGGAAGAAAATCATATTTACCTTTACTCACAGCTCCACTAAACAGTAACACATCATAATCTTTCAAAAGTTGTTTGATTTTTTGTTTTAACACGAGCTTATCATCAGTTATGTGTGTAATTGATGCTTTAATGTGTACTCTTGCTAACAAACTAGCTAACGTGTAAGAATTACTTCTGCGGATTTGATAAGGCAACGGAATTTCATTAATATCAACCAATTCATCACCTGTTGAAATTATCATTACTTTTGGGTTTTTAGCAACTTTAATTTTATATTTTCCAACTGTTGCTAACACACCTATTTCAGCAGAAGAAATTAAAGTTCCTGATGAAATAAGCAGATCTTTCATCTTTTTATCTTTTGCTTGATTATGCACATTTTGGTTATAATTTAATTGCGCTACTTTTGTGGTTGCTTTACCTTCTTTTATCTCTACTAATTCATAGGGAATTACAGTATCTACATTTTTGGGTAAGATAGAACCCGTCATTACTTCTATACAATTTTCCTTGTTTTGAAGTCTCTTTTGCGCTGCGCCAGCTGCTTGAATATTTTCAATAGCAAATGTTCTTCTTCCTCTTTCAAATTCACTAAACACAATGGCTATTCCATCCATACTAACTCTATTAAATGGTGGAAAATCTCTATCTGCTACAATATTTTCGTTTAAAACTCTTCCTAAAGAATTAATAAAATCAATTTCTTCTTCACCAAATTTTTTGGAATGATTTAATATAATTTCTAAAGCTTTTTCTGATGTGATCATCTTATTATTTAATTATTAATAAGTTAAAGTATTAACCACCTATAGTTGACATACTTTCGGAAACATTTTTATTAGTGTTGCGATTTGCCTCTGCAATAAATCCATTTTTTGGTTTTTCTTTTACAATGGATAAAAACAATTCTTTTAGTGCCGTATCTGTTGCTCCATTTCGAATAAAATCACGAAGATTAAAAACTCCTTCGTCAAATAAACAATTTTTAAACAAACCAATCGATGTAATTCTTATTCTATTACAATCATTACAAATAGTTCTTGTAAAGGCTGGAATTATACCTAAAGAACCTTTATAACCATCAATCTTAAAATTACGAGATGTTGCATTTTTTTCAACTTTTAAAGGTATTATCTCTTTATATTCTTTCTTTATTAAGTCTAAAATTTTGTTATAATTCCAAACCTCCTCTGTTTTTCTTTGTCCTACACCATTAAAAGGCATTTCTTCAATAAAACGAACTTCTAAATCTTTAGTTTTAGTTAATGCTATAAAATTCAATATTTCGTGTGTGTTTACTCTTGGCATAACTACAACATTTAATTTTAATTTAAGTGAACTTTGTTCTAATAATTCTAAAGTTTTATAGACCTCATCAAAGACATTTCTTCGAGTAATTTTAAAAAAATTTTCTTTAGACAAGCTATCTATACTTAAATTGATTTTTTTAATTTTCAATCTTTCAAGAGTTGAAATATGTTTAGAAATTAATGCTCCATTAGTAGTAATATTAATTTCTTTTATTTTTTTATTAAAAGAAAGCATTTCCAAAAATTTAACAAAGTCTTTTCGCAAAAAGGGTTCTCCTCCTGTTAATCTAACTTTGTTTACTCCCATTTCACTTAACACACGAGTAATTCTATACATTTCTTTATAAGAAAGTAACTCTTTTCTAGGAACAATTTCAATCCCTTGTTCTGGCATACAATACTGGCAACGTAAATTACATCTATCTGTAACAGCTAACCTTAGGTAAGATATTTTTCGACCAAAATTATCAACTAATATGCTCATGTTTTTTTTTATTTAATTATTTTAAATCTTTATGCCAACAAAATTACTTTTCAAAATTAAACAAAGTAAAAGCAAAAACATCAGCATATTGTTGTATTATTTTTGATGTTGGCGTTCCTGCTCCATGACCTGCA
>CAZYKN010000229.1:0-3995 GCA_964648135.1 uncultured Flavobacteriaceae bacterium | reverse complement strand
TAAAAGAATATATGAATGAAAATGACAACAAAATACAATTCTAAATTATGAACGTAATTATTATAGAAGATGAAAAACCAGCAGCAAGACGTTTAAAAAGAATGTTAGAAGAACTAAATATTCAAGTTACTACACTATTACATTCTGTAAATGAATCTATTCATTGGTTTTTAAATAATGAACATCCTGATTTAATTTTATTAGACATTCAACTTTCTGATGGCTTATCTTTTGAGATTTTTGAAAGTGTGCATGTTACATCTTCTATAATTTTCACCACAGCTTATGATGAATATGCTTTAAAGGCTTTTAAATTAAATTCCGTTGACTATTTATTAAAACCAATTGATGAAGAGGAACTGCAATATGCTATCAACCAATTTAAAGAACGGTTTAAATCGAACAACACAACATCCTTTAACCTTGAAAATATACAGCAATTACTAAATAATTCCTTTGAAAAAACGTATAAAAAACGATTTACAGTTAAGATTGGTCAGCATTTAAAAATTGTAAGCATTGCAGAAATTTGTTGTATTTACAGTCAAGATAAAGCAACCTATATAAGAACCAACGAAAACAGAGACTATTTAATTGATGACACTTTAGATCAAGTGTTTACTAGTCTTAATCCTAAAATATTTTTTAGAATAAACAGAAAATTTATCATTCCCTTTGATTCTATTAAAGATATTATTTCATATACCAACAGTCGATTAGAACTAAAACTTCATCATTATAATGATGAAAAAATTATTGTAAGTAGAGAAAAAGTAAAAGACTTTAAAGCGTGGATTGCTTAACCAAACAATCAATATTCAGACTCTGTAATAGAATTACTTTCAATATATACATGCGTAAATTTATTGTCTTTTTTACGGATACGTTGTTTAATTTCAGCAACAATTCGCTCTACATCTTTTACAGTTAAATCATCTTTAAAATTAACCTCTACTCCTATCATCACTTCATCTGGACCAAGGTGCATAGATCGCAAGTTTCCAAAGAATTCTATTTCTTTATAATCATCTATAATATTGCTAATCATTTGTAAATCTGCTTCTGAGGCAGTTTCGCCAACTAATAAATTTTGGGTTTCTTTTGCCATAAAAAAGGATACGTAAGCTAATAACAATCCAATAGCAATTGAGGCATAAGCATCATAAATAGAATCATCTAAAAAGTAGGTTAATCCAACACCTATAAGTGCAATAATTAATCCTGCTAGTGCTGCTGCATTTTCAATAATAACAGCAAAAGTAGCAGCATCTTTACTCTCAATTAAGGCTGATGCAAATCCTTTAGGATATTTTTTTCTAAAATCTTTAAACGCTATCCATAAACTTGCTCCTTCAAAAATAAACGCACCAATAATTACACCAACACTCCATAGCACATTAGAGTGATCTGTTTCTCTTATTGGATGTAAAATATGTTTTATTCCTTCATAAATTGCCATTCCACCTCCAAGTGCAAAGATGAAGATAGACACTACAAAACTCCAAAAATAGATTTCTTTACCATGACCAAAAGGGTGCATTTTGTCTGCTCCTTTCTTACTTCTTTTTACTCCTAGTAAAAGTAATAATCCATTTACGGTATCAATTACAGAGTGAATTCCTTCTGATAACATTGCAGAACTTCCTGTAAAAGCAGATGCGATAAATTTTAATACTGCAATAGCTAAATTAGCTACAATAGATGAAATAATTGAAAACGTTGATCCTCCTGCTGCCATATTTTATTTTTTTGGCAAAGATATAAAATTTTGATGGGTTTAAATTTTACTTTTCTAATTTCTCCTTTAAATCTTTTTTAATCTGATTATGAATGGTTTCTGGATCGTTTTTTTTATCAATTATCTTTTTATGGTTAATGGTATCTAATTGGGATTCTTTTTTTTCTGATAAATTTGACTTACTTTTGTTTTTATCTGACGTACAGTCCAAACAATTTAAACCTTCATCATCCATTGCATAGTAGTGTTTTACCATATTTCTATCATAAATGCCTTGATAATTCTCTACATCATTTAAAAAATATTTAGCAGATTTATCTAAATAAACAGTCATTCCTTTAGGTAAATACAAGGTTATTCTAACATATTGTGAATCGTATAAATTAGCTATATCTGCTAAAAAGTATGCGTTTAACAGTAAGGTATTGTTCACAACTTCAAATTTATATTTGATGTCATTAGATAATTCTCTTGCTTTTTCAACTGTTATTCCGTTGGCTTTTTTCATCCATTTTAAATAGATTTCATCTGAATTACTCTCACGAATATCTAAACCTACATTTGTTTTATAGGCAAATTCTGTTCCGTTAATAAACGTTGTTTCATCTTCGTAATATCTATTCGGATTATAATCTTCTATACTAATCATTTTAATATTTAAAGTGTCTTTTGGTGTTAAATTTTCAATGGTAAATCGTTCTGATTTTGAAAATTTATTGGCTGCATGTGCGCCATATTCAATTCCTGCAAAAGCCAAACCCATAACAGCCAACAACCAAACACCCAAAAAGGATAAATTTGTTGCTTTACTAAAGCGAGAAACATTGTTAGAAATAATTCGCAATCCTACTTTAAAAAAGAAAACAAACGGAATTCCAATGGCTACAAAACCAAAGGTTGTTAATAACCATTTTGGTATTCTTGAATTGTAAAAAAAAGGTGGATAACTCGTAAATTCTTTGCTTAGTCCTAAAAATTCTATGCTTCCTAAAGAAAAACCACCTATTAAAATAGCAAATAGTGTAGCAGTAGAAATAATGATTAACTGCACTCCTATAAATTTACCTGTAACTTTAAAAATTGCTGCAAAAACCTTGGTAAACAAGTCGATTATTTGTTGTAAACCAGAACGAACTTTACTTTCATAATTGGTGTCTTTTAGGCTTGAGGCTACATCATCAATTCCATCTTTTAAAACTTGTGAAGCATCGTTAAAACCTTCTTTAATTTTTTTCTGAATGTTAGAAATATTCACATCTTCGCCTTCCATTTCTAATTTATCCGAAGTCGATTTAGTTTCAGGCAATAAAATCCATAGAATAATATACAATACAATTCCTGTACCTTTATACATTAAAAGCAACCAAATTAATCGTACCCAAATGGTATCAATATTAAAATAATGCGCCAATCCAGAGGAAACTCCTCCTAAAAATTTATCCTCTGAATCTCTAAATAATTTTTTAGATTTTTTCTTTTTAGCGGAAGAATATTGTGGTTCATCTTCAAAAAACTCCTCATCACCAGCATATTCTTCAGGTTTACCCATAATAAGGATAATATCATCAATATCTTGATTGTTTACCACTTGACGTACATCTTTGATGCTTTCTGAAAGGATTTCGCCAATTCTAATTTCAATATCGTTAATAATTTCGTCTTTTCCTTGCGGATCATCACTTAATGATTTGCGGATGGCATCTAAATATTTTTTTAATTTATTATATGCTTCTTCATCAATGTGGAAGAAAACGCCTCCTAAATTTATATTTATTGTCTTGTTCATATTTGTTTGGTTAAATAAGCTTTTTATAGCTGTTTATTTTTTAGTTTTTATTACTGTATTAACGGAATTGGATAAGTCTTTCCAAGTTAAATCTAATTCGTTTAGAAATAATTTTCCTGTTTCGGTGAGCTCATAGTATTTTCTTGGTGGACCAGAAGTTGATTCTTCCCAACGATACCCTAAAAGACCTGCGTTTTTTAATCTTGTAAGCAAAGGATAAATTGTTCCTTCCACCACAATGAGTTTTGCGTCTTTTAAAACCGAAAGTATTTCAGAAGTATAAGCATCACGGCTACTTAGAATAGAGAGAATACAGAATTCTAAAATTCCCTTTCGCATTTGCGCTTTGGTGTTTTCTATTTTCATTTTATAGTATGCTACTAATAAGCAAATCAATTAATTTGATAATTGTAATTGCTATGGTTATTATTATTTTTATCATTGGTTATTGAGTTTTGAATGTTGAGTTTT
>CAZYKN010000228.1:0-4000 GCA_964648135.1 uncultured Flavobacteriaceae bacterium | reverse complement strand
AATTAAGGAAGTAGATATGTTTGGGAGTACTTTTTTAATTACAAGTAACAATAAAATAGTAAATTGGAAATTTATAAATGAGAGTAAAAAAATAGGAAAGTATATTTGTCATAAAGCGACAACAATCAAGACAATAATTAATTCTAAAGGTACGTTTTATAGAAATATTACAGCTTGGTACTGTACTGATTTACCCATTTCTTTTGGACCAATGGGTTATGGAAACCTGCCTGGTTTAATTTTAGAATTAAAAATAGAAAATAAAGGGATTTACTCTTTTAATAAATTAGTTCTTAACCTTAATGAAGATATTAAAATAAAAAAGCCAATTAAGGGTAAAATTGTAACTGAACAGGAATTTAGTGTTATTGTTGAAAAAATGTACAATAAAAGAAAAAATGGGAAATAAATTTAAATAAAAAAGTATATATTTTAAAATCCTGTTCCTATGTAATGTAACAGGATTTTTTTGAAAAGCAAGTCATTTCCATATAAATATAATGGTTTTTGCGAAACACATTATGCTGTCACATAAAAAAGTAAACACAAATTTTTTTAATATGAAAAAAATATTTAGTTTAGTGGCGTTGGTAGGAATGTTTGCGCTGATGAGTTTTAGTTTTAATTCGGATCATTCAAATGTAGTTGTCTCAGCAGAAAAAGCTCAACCTACTTGGTGTGATAGTGTGCATAATGCGTGTCTTGGTGCAGCAGAAGATACTATAACATATCATGATTTTTCAGTTGATGACGCTGTTGCATACTATGATTTATGTACAAGTATGAACGGTTGTTAATCGTAAATAAAATAAAGTTAGTTTTTAGTAGTTTCTAAAAACTAACTTTAAAATATTAATTATGAAAAATACACTTATTGTTCTGTTAATAATAATGAACTTTTTAGCTTTCTCTCAAGATGCTAAAATTACTTATGTTGCATCTGCAACAAATTATGTAAAAAAACTAAAAGAAGAAAATAATTCTAAAGAATTTCTTAATGAACAAAGCTCTTCCAATATTGAGTTTACCCTGTATATAAGAAAAAATAAATCATATTATAAAAAAAATGAAAGCCTAAAAATAGATAATAACTCTATCAATTTAACAGCTGTTTTTGCTGGATCTGGTACTTATTATTACAATTTAACTACTAATAAAAACTTACATGAAAAAGAAAACAGATTGTTGGGCAGTGATTTCTTAATTGAATATGAAAAGATAAATTGGAAATTAACTAATGAAACTAAAAAAATTGGAAAATACACTTGTTTAAAAGCTACTGCAACTATTAAGCGTAGGCATAGAAATGGAGTAAGAGAAAAAAAAATAACAGCATGGTACACACCAGAAATACCATTAAATTTTGGACCTAAATTTTATAACGGCTTACCTGGATTAATTTTAAGTATTCAAGAAGGTAATAAATTATATTTAACAGCAAAATTTATAGATTTAAACCCAAAAGACAAAGTTAGTTTTCAAAACCCTCCAAATAATTCTGAGAAAATTTCGTTTAAAGATTATGAGATATTATTACTCGATAAATTTAATCAGTTTCGCAAAGAAAGAAACAAGTGATACAAATTCATATTATAATCAATCAATGAAAAAGTTAAAAAATTTACACATTAAAAGAAATTAACTTTAATGATAAGAAGATGAATTTTAATATACCAAAAAAAGGTAAAAAAGTAACAAAACTAGAGTTTGAAGATATTTTATTCAAATTTATGGAAAGTAGAAGAAATTAATGATAAACAAAATCTACAATAACTTAAAAATCCTGTTCCTAGCAACAGGATTTTTTTCATTCACTCTCCAATCCCAAACCATACAAGTAAAAGGTACGGTTAAAGACAGCATACAAACACTAAGTTATGCCAATGTTTTTGCGGTACCCAAAGACAAAACGGTAAATATTGCTTATGCCATTACAGACGAGCAAGGCAGGTACAAACTAAAAATACAAAAAGGAAAAGCTTATGAAGTTACTGCAAGTTATTTAGGTTATGTGCCTAAAAAAGTAAATTTTCAATTTGTAAAAGACACCATTTATAACTTTAAACTTTTAGAAGATAAAAATCAGCTTAACGAGGTAAACATTACTTATACCATTCCTGTAACCGTTAAACAAGACACCATTACGTACAATGCCAATAGTTTTGTAACAGGTAATGAACGTAAACTAAAAGACGTACTTAAAAAACTGCCAGGTGTTGAGGTAGATAGAAAAGGAAATGTATTGGCAAATGGTAAAAAAGTAACCACGCTTTTGGTAGAAGACAAACCTTTTTTTGGAGGAAATACCAAGTTAGGTGTAAATAATATTCCAGCAGATGCCATAGATAAAGTACAAGTATTAGAAAATTACAACAGTGTAGCCATGTTAAAAGGCTTACAAGATGATGATAAAGTGGCACTAAACATCAAGCTAAAAGAAAAGAAAAAGAAATTTGTTTTTGGAGATATAGAACTTGGTGGAGGAACACCTAAAAAATATTTAATTCATCCAAAATTATTTTATTACAGTCCAAAAACCAGTGTTAATTTTATTGGAGATGTAACCAATACAGGTAAGAAATCGTTTACTATTAGAGATTATATGGAGTTTGAAGGAGGAATGGCAAAAATGTTTAAAGATGCAAGCGGTTATTTTAAATTATACCGTTCAGATTTTGCGCAATATTTAACTAATCAAGATTATAAGGCAGACAAAACTTTGTTTGGAGCATTTAACATTAGGCAAAGTGTGAGTAAAGCAACAGATTTAAGCATGTATGCAATTAGTGCAAAATCTGTAACCGATACACAAACCACAACAAACAACCAATACCTTTACGGAATACCTTTTACAGAAGATAGAAATAATACTAAAACAAATCAGAATTTTTATACCATTGGTAAACTTACTTTAGATTATGATCCAAGTAGAAAAACAGATTATGCCTTTAATACTACGTTTAATGTCTCTAAAAATAAAAGTTTGGGAAATATAAATACAGTTAGTTCAAATCAAGATGTTAATATAGAAAATAGTGCTCATTTAGATGCTTTTACATTTTCACAAGACCTCAGTTTAAACAATGATTTATCAAAAAAACATACATTAACCTTTAATGCCAATTACTCCTACAAAAAAGACAAACCTACTTTGGCTTGGAATACCAATCAAGAGTTATTAGCCAATTTAATACCCATTACAGCACAAGATTTTTACAAAATACGGCAAGATAAAAATATTGTTTCTCAAAATGTAAATGCTTTGCTTAAAGATTATTGGATTTTACACAGATTTCATCATATTTATACCAGTTTTGGAATAAATACATCGAGCAATCAATTTGTAAATAAAGATTATCAGCTTTTAGATAATGGAGCAATAAATAATTTTAATACTTCGCAGTTTGGAAACGATTTTAAGTACAATTTTTTAGATGTTTACTTAGGTTTAGAATATAAATTTAAAGTAGGAAAAGCCTTTTTTAAACCTGCAATATATTATCATAATTACCTTTGGAGTACACAGCAACAAAACAATTTAAAAAATCATTTTTCTAAAAATGTATTCTTACCACAATTCACCGCAAAAGTAGATTTTAGAAGTTCAGAAAAATTAAATTTTAAATATCGATTAAATGCTAATTTTCCAAGTGTAAAATCCTTAATGGATAACTATATATTGAGCAGTTTTAATCGTGTTTTTAAAGGAAATACTAACTTATCAAACTCTTTATACCACAGTTTGAGTTTAAGTTATTATAAATTTAATTTATACAGAGGTTACAATTTCTCCATTCATACTTTCTACAATAAAAAAACACAAACTTTAAAAAATGTAACTCAGTTAGATGGTATTAATCAATTTAGTACACAAATAATGTTTTATGAGCCAGAAACTAATTGGTCTGTAAACGGTACTTTTTCAAAAACCATTAAAAAAGTCAAAGGAAAAATAAAAACAGGTTATCGTTATAATGATTATTATCAGTTGGTAAACAAC
>CAZYKN010000227.1:0-4036 GCA_964648135.1 uncultured Flavobacteriaceae bacterium | reverse complement strand
TGATTTTAAATATACAAAACAATCGGAAAAAACAACTTCTAAAAGTCTTGTAACAAGTATTGTTGCTAATGACGATTTTAATAATCAAAAACTTGTATTTACATATCTTAATGAAGGCAACACTTTACAAGGTCTACAACCAAGTTTTGGAACCAACATTTTAAAAATTATTGAAAGAAATAACATCTTATTTTTAGAAGGAATTTATTACACGGATAAAAACCCTCAAACAAAAGGGGAAATGAAAGTTAAATTAGTATCAAAAAAATTAAAAAAAGAATTTTAATATGGCAACATTACATAAATATTACAGCGAATTTAACACAAAAGTTAAATTAAACAACAAAACAAAAGAAAATTTACTAAAAAGCATCAGATCAATAAAAGAGAAAATAAAAAAATATTTTAAAGAAGAAAAATCAAATAAACTGCAACCTTCATTTGCTGGTCAAGGTTCATTTGAAATGAATACGACTGTAAATCCAATTCCTATTTATGATGAAGAAAAAGAAAAAAACTTATACAAGTATGATTTGGATTACGGAGTTTATTTCACAGAAAAAGAAAATGAAAACAACAAAGAGAAAATAGACACTTGGCATAGCTGGGTTTACAATGCAGTTGACGACCACACAAATACGCCTTCAAATTCAAAAAACACTTGTGTTCGTGTTAATTTTGCTGATGGACACCATATTGATTTACCAATTTATTACGTTAAAAATGGTAATACATATTTAGCACATAAATCAAAAGGATGGATTGAAAGTAAACCAACTGATTTTACAGACTGGTTTAATGAAAAAGCAAAACAAAATCAACAATTAAGAAAAATTGTAAGATTTTTAAAGGCTTGGAAAAATTACAAAGAAACTAAAAATACAAATTTAAAATTCCCCAGTGGTTTTGCATTAACAATCCTTGCAGTAAATAATTTTGTTGCAGATGATAATCTTGACATTTGTTTCCTTGAAACAGTTAAACAAATTAAAAACAGCTTAGATTATAGATTTGAATGTTTAAGACCTACAACACCCGTTGGAGAAGATGTTTTTGAAGATTATTCACCAACAAGAATAAGTAATTTTATGGATGCTTTAAATGCTTTAATTAAAGATTTAGAAAAAGCAAATGATGAAAAAAATTATAAAAAAGCTACAGAATATTTACGAAAACAATTTGGCGAAAGATTTCCTCTTGGTAAAAATAAAGATGAGATGAGTAATAATGAACAATTATCATCATTTTTAGGTACGACAGCGATAAAACCAAAACCTTATGCAAAAGGCTGATAGTATAAATAAAATTTTAACAAATTATCCTTTCCTCAAATTCGATAAAGAGGAAAGGACTTTTGTTGGTCATATTTATATTGATAAAGATGATAGATACAATTTAGTAATTGATATTTCAAATTTTCCAAATAATTTCCCAAAAGTTATAGAAGTAGATGAGAGAATACCAAGAAAGGCAGATCGTCATATAAATCGCGATAATAGTTTATGTTTTACAACAAATCTAAATGAGAAAATATTATTAAAAACAGTAATAATTGATTTAGAAACGTTTTTTAAATTAATACTAATTCCATATTTAGTAAATAATTCATATTATGAAATTAACAAAAAATATAAATATGGAGAATATAGTCACAACCCTGTTTACTCTATTTTAGAAACGTATAGAGATTTTGTATCGATTTACAAAAAGTATAAAGAGATATTAGATGTTGAAAACTTTGAATTAATATATAACATACTAATAAACGTAGCACAAGGGAAAAAATATAGACCTAACGAATTATGTTACTGTGGTAGTAACAAAAAGATTAAAAAGTGTAAAAATCACGAAGAAGGATATCGTAAAATAAAAAAAATTAGTTCGAAGAAATTAAGTTTTGATAGTGTAGCAATATTAAAATTACGAGAGGAATTAATCAAAATGAATAAGGAAAGTGCCTAACAATGCATATACCCAATGGCGAGTAAATACCTGTAAATAAAATTATTGCATAAAATCAAAGTTAAGTGATTTTTTATTAACTTTGTGTTGTAAAAGTTCGCCACTGGGCATATGCTGAACGTTGTGGCTAATTTGAAAAAACAATACTAAAATATTAATTATGGAACTAAAAGAATTTGTAAAGCAAACAATAATACAAATAACAGATGGTTTGCGAGAAGGACATAAGTACATTCAAGAAAATGATTTTGGAGAAGGTGTAAATGACGATAAATATAAAGAAGTCAATTTTGATGTCGCAGTATCTACAAATGAAGAGGAAACAACTGGTATTGGTGGAAAATTATCTGTGGCAAGTGTAATTAGTTTTGGTGGTAAAGATGAAGCCTCTTCAAAATCAACCAATAATAGTAGAATTCAATTTAAAATTTATTTACACGTTAAAACTAAACAATGACACTTTGTACTGCTTGGATAAGAAAAAATAAAGATGCAGAAGAACTAATAATTGCAACTGATAGTAGATTAAGATCTTTTGGCTCTTGGGACTGCAATCCAAAGATTTTTACATTTTCAAGAACAGATTGTGCAATGTGTTTTGCAGGCGATACAGCTTTTGCATATCCAATGATGATACAAATAAAAAACACAATTGACACTAACCCAAAAATCAGAAGTCGATTTCAAAGGATTGGAGTATTTAAAGGTGTTGTAGTGAAAATTATGAATGATATGCTTAAATACAAAAGTGATTATGAATTACCCGAAATTGAATTTCTATTTGCAGGCTATAATTCAGAAAAAAGTGAATTTAAGATTTGGAAAATAACATATCAAAAGGATATTCAAAAATTTACTTCACATCAAATAAAATATTGGAAAGGTATTAAAGGCGATAAAAAAGTAGTATTTATAGGAGATTATGTAGATGATGCTAAAAAAAGATTAATTGATAAACTTAAAGCAAACAATAAACTAATTAACGGAGATTTAAATTTCGAACCATTACAAGTCCTTTCTGAAATGCTAACAGAAGGTCAAACAACAACTAAGTATAACGCCATTGGAGGTTCTCCTCAATTAATTAAACTCTATAAGCATCTAAACAGAGTACCAATCGCCATTGACTGGAAAGAAAATGGAGAAAATAGAGTTACTCTGTTAGGTAGACCAATAAAAGAAAGTAGTCTATTATATCCAATAATTAATCCTGTAACACTAAAATACAGAAACACAAACAAATTCTATTAAAAACTAGCCACAACAAAAAATATAGTGCATTTGGCAGATAGTACTAAAAATGAAGATGATAGCAATAAATAAACATAGTGCAAAACTGAAAAATTGGTGCCTGAAAATGCCAAACGCACCATATTCAAACCGTTGTAAGTAATTTGACGAAACAAAACAGAATACGGAAATTAATTTAAAAAAGAAAAATATGAAAAAATTTATTTTACCTTTAATTATATTTGGGTTACTAATTTCTTGCGATAAGAATAATGAACCAGAGATTGAAAATACTACGAATAAAGTTGTACTATTAAAAATTGATTATTTGACTAATTTATTTGAAGGTGGAAAAGAACTTAACTTTTTACCATCTTCAAACTTTACAATTTCTTCAACTTATCAAGCACCAGGAGATTTTGGTAGTGTTCAACTTTATTATTCAGAATTAAATGAAATGCTATTTGATGGGGGAATTATTTGGATGGGGACAGGAGAAATTGCCTATCCAACTATTGATACATCATCTTCATTTATAACAACTGGAAACTCTGTACAAATTCCTGATACAAGTCTTTTTGAAAATGTTATGTATAACGAATACGCTTATTATCCTGATACAATTTCATATTCTGACATTTGGAATTCAATTGACAATTTAGAAATAGTAGAAGAATATCGAAATTCTAATCCTAATGGAAAAATAAATCTATTTTTATATACACCAAGTGTTGGTGTTGGAAATCCTGCTGAATGGGACTGGTTTGTGATATTAAAAAATTAACTACTTACAACAAAAGTAACCGTTGTACAAACCCATAAACGCTCCAAATCCCACTAAAAA
>CAZYKN010000226.1:1506-4048 GCA_964648135.1 uncultured Flavobacteriaceae bacterium | reverse complement strand
AAAATATTTGCTTTGGCTAAGTGCTAAATTGAAAGGGCAGAGTTTCAAACTCCCCCTACGATTTTTTAGCCTAAGCGTTCATAAAGCAACACCAATACAAGTTAATTATGCTTTAAATTTAACCATTATTTAGATTTAATTTTTCACTTCCAACTTTGCGCCTTTGCGATAAAAATACTTACTTAATTATTCCAAGAACTCAAAAACAATCAACTGTGTTAATTGCGGATTGAATTTATTAAAATTATTATCTGATACGACTACAAGCGTACGATTTCCGTTTTTTAATTTTTTTCCAAAGGTAATGCCTTCAATATTATCTACAATTCCTTTGGTTAGCTGACTTCTAATTTCTTCAAAATTAAATAACAAAGTCTTTTTTGCAGGAATGTAATTGCTATCTTTTAGAGAAGATAACTTCGCAATATTCGTAGCTTTTGAGCAATCTACTAAATAAATTTTTATGGTATTTCCACCATCTTTATGACCAGAAGCATAAGCACGTTCTAAAAATAAAAAATGATTTTCGTCTATTTCTAATATTTCTGGACAACCATTTACAATAAACTTATTTTTAGGAATAGAATTTCTAGGAATAGCATCTAACAAGTAAGCAAACTGATACACTAAACTGTCATTGTCTTTTCTTAATTTACTAATTCGTATAGGATAAGTTCCTTTTTCTAATTGCGGTTCATTACCATCTTGTTTTAAAGGAAGTTCCATACCGATCCAATAATAAGTTGCATCTGTACTCATACTCAATCCTTCAAAAGTGCCGTTTCTGCGTATTCCATTGATTTTTGAGCTGTTTTTTGCTTTAAAAATAGCTGGTGTTTTGTGTGTTTTAATTAAATTTCCATCGCTTGAAATTTCATAAATAGTAGGGTCAATTCCTTTACGGATAAACCCTTCACTTCCCCAAAAATAGTGCTTTGTATTTTTGTCGTATCGTAAACTTTCTGGGTCAAGTCCTTTTTCTGAAATATTTATTTTTACCATATTGGTAATGGTAGCTCTTGAAAAATTTTGCGCATTGTAATTGAGTTCCATCTCGTAAAAACGGACAGGTAATTTTTTATCATCACTTATAGCATAAAATTTACCATCGTGATAGTCTATACTTGATAATCCACCAACTCGTGTATTTTCAAATTTGGTATTTTTTGGGATTACTTGTTCGCCAATAAAACGGAGTTTTGGTGTTGCTATTTTTGCTTTTGGAGAGGTTACTGAATGTTGTTTTGCTTTACATCCAAATAATGAAAGGCTAATTAATAGTGTAAATAATATGGTTTTATACATTTTCTATGAGTTTTAATCGTTTTTGAATCCGTTTTTTACTATTTTTTGCTAAAAAAGGTAGCTTTATAATCTTGTTGATAAGTGTTCTATTGTGTTTGTTTGTAGTATAAATGGAGAATACATCAGCTACAGAAAGGCTGTTTGTTGCTTTTTCTAATAAAATAATTTCATCCTCTTTTTTTACAAATCCTTTTTTTAAAATCCTAAAATAAAATCCGCAATAAGTGGTATTTAAAAACTGTTTTACTACCTGTTGATTGTTAAAAACAATACCTAATTTATAACACGGAATTCTAGGCTGACTTACTTGAATAATGGCTTCACCAATTTGAAAAACATCACCAATATGTATTTCTGTTTCAAATAAACCAGCAACGGTTAAATTTTCACCAAAAATACCATTGTAAAAAGTAATAGTAGGATATAATTTTTTAAAATAATCATAATGTTCTTTAGCATACGCATAAACCGCTTTGTCTGCTCCTGCATGATTTTTTCTATCCATTACATGGTCATCTTTAACATCTTCAATATCTAAAAAAATGGGTTCATTTACTTCTTTTTTAAAGATGCCTGTTGTTACCATTTTAGATTGCCATGGTATCTCTTTGGGTATTCCAATATTTACAGATAAAACCCTCATTTATTTTTTTGTTAGTATCAAATTTTTAGTACAGAATGTTCATTGTTATAAAAAATAATCATTTATTTTTGCAGCGTAAAATTACAGTTTATTTATGAAATACAGACAGCTTACTACAGAACAATTAAATGAAATGCACGAGGAGTTTGCTAAATTTTTGGCTACTCAAAAGATAGATTCTGATAAATGGCAAGAAATAAAAGATAGCAATCCAGAAATGGTTGCCGAAGAAATTAATTTATTTAGTGATTTGGTTTGGGAAAAAGTACTGACTAATGTAAAATATTTGAGTAATTATGCTGGAAATAGTTTAAATTTATTTAGGTTTGATACTGAAGAAATTCACAGAATAGTCATTAAATGCACCAAAGAAAATTTTGATTTTTCAAAAAAAGAGGATTATCAATGGTTTGTAAATAATTCAAAAGACCCTTCTTTGAGTTATTTTAAAGGACAAAAAGCATATTTTAAAGCCAGAAATTTAGAAATTTTTGAATTGATTGAAAAAGGTTGTGTGATTGATAAAGGTGATTTGTATGAATTGATTTATAAAATTATTCATAAATAGGTTTTTTAACCACAATCGATACCATA
>CAZYKN010000226.1:0-1406 GCA_964648135.1 uncultured Flavobacteriaceae bacterium | reverse complement strand
TCTGTGAAAATTTCACCATTCAATAATTCGTGTTAATCTGTGAAAATCTGTGGCTAAAATGTGGCTAAAATGTGGCTAACTAAAGCATCAATTCATATCAAACTGCAAACTAAAAGTACTAGAATTTGAAGCAGGATGATATTTAGAATACGCATAATTAAAGCGCATTCGTTTTCCCAATTTAATTCCAAATCCAAAAGTAAAACCAGAAAAAGTTCTTGCTTCTGTTAATTTAAGTTCTTTAGCTCGTCTAAAATTATATCCAAAGCGTAAATTAAAATTTTTATCAGAAAAAAATTCACCTCCAACAATTAAATGTCGAGTTGCTGTGTCTAAGAAAGACGGATTTTTAGTAGTCGTTGTACCATCAATACTCGTTTCATTATCAGACGGATTGGCAACTGCAATTTTCCATCGTTGTAAATTCTCTGCGGTAACAAACCATTTTAACGGAAGATCTTCTAACTGATATGAAAAACCTAATTCTACTGCTAAAGGTATTTTTTCACGAACTTCATCAAATAAGGTAATTTGGTATCCAATATTTCTAACCACGGCAGTAACAACAAAAGGTTTTAAATCATTGTAATACACCAAGCCAATATCTGCTGAAACACCGTTTGAAGAATAATGTTCAATAGTTTGGTTAATCCATCTTAAATTAGCTCCAACGTAAAAATTTTCAAACGGAATTTGTCGTGCATAACCAACAGAAACTGCAATATCTCGTGCTTTAAATGTTCCTGTTTCATTTCCATCAGCATCAGCTCCAATCATTTTTCCATAATCTACAAAGGTAATTCCTCCGTGTAATGTGCCAAAATGCCGATTAAATAAATGAGCATAATTGATTGAGCCATAATTTACATCAGCTAAAAAATTAACATAATTTATACCTAATTGATTATCCATTTCTTGATTTATCATAGCAGGATTCCAACTAGGCTGATTTACATCATCAAGCATAGTAAGTGCTTTTCCGCCAAGAGCAGCCATTCTTGCAGAGGTAGGAACATTTAAAAAATTGTAAATATGCTCACCACCAACTTGCGAAAAAGTGAATTGAAAGAGGAATATAAAACCGAGAAAGATTGTTTTTTTCATAAATTGCCAATAGCTTACCTTACTTAAACGAATATTTTAAAGAATAGTATGTATGAGGTGTGTTTTTTTTAGTCTTTAGTTTTCAGTTCTCAGTTTTCAGTCTTCATTCATCAGTCTTCCGTCTTTTTAGTCTTTGGTCTTTAGTCTTTGGTCTTTGGTTTCCTTGTATCGTCATGCTGAATTTATTTCAGCATCTTTTCATTAATCATGAGATTTTGAAGCGAGTTCAGAATGACGATTTTTTTCGGTCTTCCGTCTTCTGTCTTCCGTCTTCCGTCTTCTGTCTTCCGTCTTCTGTCTTC
>CAZYKN010000225.1:1801-4120 GCA_964648135.1 uncultured Flavobacteriaceae bacterium | reverse complement strand
GAAGCCGATTGTCCCATTGCACCTAAATTTAAGGTTTTTGTCATTAAAGAACGATTCCATCTTGTGGAAGCAAAATCATGTCCAAAACCAGCTTGTACTGTTTGAGGTAAATTAATATCGCCTTCTAAAAAATCTGCAAATTGTGGAAAAGGATGTTCAAAAGGCACAAAATTAGCATTTCCTCCGAAGTTGCCAATCATCATCATTAGCATATCATCTTCTTTAAATCCGTTGGCAGTTCCACCAGTAAATTGTCCATCAAATGATGCAGGTTGCATAGCAGCATTTGCCATAATTAATGGCGACCACATCATGTGTAAACCTAAACCAGAACGACCATTTAAAGTGTTTAATAAATAACGAGAATACTCGTAACTTTCAATTCCCGTATTATACGAAAATTGATCTGGAACTCCTGGAACCATAGGATCTAAGTCATCTAGATTGTAACCTAAATCTTCAGCCCAAGGCTCTCCGCTTTCAAACAATTCATTTGCTAATAGCATCTGATCTGCTGTTTTAAATACGTTATCATTGGTGATAACAATTTGTGCTTGAATGCTATAACTGTATATAGCAAAAATCATTAAAAATGTAATTTTCTTCATTTTATGGGTTTTTAATTAGTAAAATGTAAAACCTTCTATGGTTTCTTGATTAATTAGAACGGACAATTATTTATTCCTTACAAACTTTAACATTTTGAAATGTTAAAGTTTTGTAATTAAAATGAATTTGATGATAAATTATTATATTTGTCATAATTATAATAAATAAATTTATAAATATGAACACAATTAATATTATAAACGAATATGATCGTATTATGGATGGTTTAGCTGATGATATTAAAAACAGTCCTTATAAAACGCAGTATTTTTTAGATTTATTGAATTTAAAACGTGGTTTTTTTTATAAAAAATTAAAAGAAAAAAGATTTACTAGTAAAGAAATGAAAATATTGTCAAAATCATTATATCCTGAAGAGTACAAAGATTATGAAATTGAGATGATTGATAAGTTATTAGTAATATCTCAACAAGAATTTAAAGATGGAAAGGGAAAGGATTTTAAAGTTCTATTAAAAGAAACTAGAACTAAATATGGTTTATAAAATTAAATATCACAAATTAGGAAATAGTACATTTTTAGACAATTTAGATTATCTAGAACAAAATTGGTCTAAAAAAGTAATTAGTAGCTATTTAGATAGAATTGATAAAATTATAGCATTGATTGAAATTAATCCAGAAGCATTTCCAAAATGGAGAGATTCAACTATTAGAAAAGCAGTGATAGTAAAACAAATAACTATGTTTTATGAAATAAAAAAAGACACAATAAATATTCTCCTCTTTTGGAATAATTACCAAAACCCAAGCAATTTAATTGAGTTATTAAACAAATGAAAACCATTCTAAAAATAAAAAATTTATCTATTTCTTTTCCGTCAAAAGCGGAGGAAAATGAAGTTGTTCACAATATTTCTTTTCAATTAAATAAAAATGAAATTTTAGGGATTGTTGGTGAATCTGGTTCTGGGAAATCGGTTACTTCTTTGGCAATTTTAGGTTTACTTTCTAAAAATGCAAAAGTTAAAGGTGAATTATTATTTAGATTAGGAGAAGAATCAATTCCGTTAAGTAAATTATCTCATAAAGAATTTCAAAAAATTAGAGGAAACGAAATTTCCATGATTTTTCAAGAACCAATGAGTAGTTTAAATCCGAGTTTAACTTGCGGATATCAAGTACTAGAAATATTACAAAAACATTTTACAAATATTTCTAAATCAGAACATAAAAAAGAGGTAATTAAACTATTTAATCAAGTAAAATTACCAAGAGCAGAAGCTATATTTAATCAATATCCACATCAAATTTCTGGTGGACAAAAACAGCGAGTTATGATTGCTATGGCAATTGCTTGTAAACCAAAAATATTAATTGCTGATGAGCCTACAACTGCATTAGATGTTACGGTTCAAAAAGAAATTATCTTGTTATTAAAAGAATTGCAACAAGAAACTAACATGAGCATTGTTTTTATTACGCATGATTTGGCGTTGATTTCTGAAATTGCAAATCGTGTTTTGGTGATGTATCAAGGTAAGATTGTAGAACGAGGTTTGGTAGAACAAGTGTTTAAACATCCAAAAAATAATTATACTAAAGCGTTAATTCATTCAAAACCTAGTTTAGATGTAAGATTGCGTGTTTTACCTACTATTGAGGATTATAGATTGTTACAGAGAGATGGGTTATTACACAGAGAGGCACGGAGAGGCACAGAGAGACACGGAGAAGAAAATAGAGAAGA
>CAZYKN010000225.1:0-1701 GCA_964648135.1 uncultured Flavobacteriaceae bacterium | reverse complement strand
GAGAGACACGGAGAAGAAAATAGAGAAGAGAGAAAAGAGGAAAGACAGTGTCATTCTGAACTTGTTTTAGAAACTCAAGAAAAAAAATCGTTACTTATTTCAAAAGAAGAACGAGAGGAAAAGCATCAAAAAATGTATGCAGAGCCTCCTTTGTTAGAGATAAAAAATTTAGCGACTTATTTTAAAACCAACTCTGGAATAGTAAAAGCAATTGATGGAATTTCTTTAAACATTTACGAAGGAGAAACTCTTGGTTTAGTAGGCGAATCTGGTTGTGGAAAAACGACTTTAGGAAGAACGATTATGCAATTAGAAAAAGCAACAAAAGGCGAGATTATTTATCAAGGAAAGGATTTAACCAAACTTTCTAAAAAAGAAATACGAAAACTTAGAAAAGATATTCAAATCATTTTTCAAGATCCGTTTTCTAGTTTAAATCCGAGGCTTTTAGTTGGTGAAGCTATTTTAGAACCTATGAAAGTGCATCGTTTATATCATTCTGATAAAGAACGAAAAGAAAAAGTGTTTGAAATTTTAGAAAAAGTAGGACTAGAAAGAGCGCATTATTATCGTTATCCACATGAATTTTCTGGTGGACAAAGACAGCGAATTGGCATTGCAAGAACCATTGCTTTACAGCCAAAATTAATTATTTGCGACGAATCGGTTTCGGCTTTAGATGTTTCGGTTCAAGCACAAGTTTTAAATTTGTTAAACAACTTAAAGTATTACTTTAACTTTACCTATATTTTTATTTCGCATGATTTGGCTGTAGTAAAATATATGTCCGATCAATTAGTAGTAATGAATAAAGGAAAAATAGAAGAAATAGGTGATGCAGATGCTGTTTATGCACATCCAAAAAAAGCATATACTCAAGCTTTAATTGAAGCTATTCCTCGTGGGATTTAAAGTTTAAATGAGTGCTTTACTTAGAATAAAACCTTTACTTTTTAAAGTTTTTGTGTGTCATACCAATTCAACATCAAAATACGCTATAAATTTTTATCTACAACTAATTTATCGCTAAAATAAAGACCTCACAGGTTTTAAAAACCTGTGAGGTCTGAAAGAAATTTTTAATGGTTGTATTATTTTGCGTCTGCAAAACGTCTTTCAACTTCATTCCAATTTATTACATTAAAAAATGCTTGGATATAGTCTGGTCTTCTGTTTTGATAGTTTAAATAATAAGCGTGTTCCCAAACGTCTAATCCTAAAATAGGAGTTCCACTGCAAGGTGAATTTGGCATTAATGGGTTGTCTTGATTTGGTGTTGAACACACTTCCAATTTTCCTCCTTTATGAACACATAACCAAGCCCAACCAGAGCCAAATTGTGTTGCTGCAGCTTTTGCAAAAACATCTTTAAAGTTTTCAAAAGAACCAAAATCGCTATCAATAGCTTCTTTTAATTCACCTGATAATCTTCCTTTGTTTTCTGGGTTCATTACCGTCCAAAATAAAGAGTGATTGTAAAAACCTCCTCCATTGTTTCTTACAGCTGCATTACTAAGATCTAAATTATTTAAAATATCTTCAATAGATTTTTTTTCTAAATCTGTTCCTGCAATGGCATTGTTTAAATTATTAGTGTATCCTTGATGATGTTTTGTATGGTGAATTTCCATAGTTCTAGCATCAATATTTGGTTCTAAAGCGTCATAGGCATAGCCTAATTCTGGTAATTTGAATGACATA
>CAZYKN010000224.1:0-4142 GCA_964648135.1 uncultured Flavobacteriaceae bacterium | reverse complement strand
GTTTTTTCAACAATTCTCTAAAAGTATTTTCACGCTGATTATCACTCGGTTCATAAAATGTAGTGTTTTCAATTTCTTTTGGAAGAAATTCTTGAATTACAAAACCATTTTCATAATTATGTGAATATTTATACTGTTTGCCATAACCTAAATCTTTCATTAATTTAGTAGGTGCATTCCGTAAAGCTAAAGGAACGGACAAATTGCCAGTTTCTTTTACCAAAGCCAATGCTTTATCAATTGCCAAATAAGACGAATTGCTTTTAGCTGAATTTGCTAAATAAACCACACATTGTGCTAGAATTATTCTTGATTCTGGATTACCTATTACAGAAACTGCTTGAAAAGTATTATTTGCCATTATTAAAGCTGTTGGATTAGCATTCCCAATATCCTCAGAAGCTAAAATCAACAATCTACGTGCTATAAATTTTACATCTTCTCCACCATCAATCATTCTCGCTAACCAGTAAATTGCAGCGTTTGGGTCAGAACCACGAATGGATTTTATAAAAGCCGAAATAATATCGTAATGTTGCTCTCCTGTTTTGTCATAACGCACTAAATTTGCTTGAATATTTTCTTGCACCAAATCATTGGTAACCACAATAGGTTCCTTAACGGAATTGACTAACAATTCAAAAATATTTAATAGCTTTCTAGCATCTCCTCCTGAATATTGAAGTAATAAATCAGTTTCTTTAAGTTTAATTTTTTTCTTTGATAAAAAATCATCTTTTGCTAATGCTCTATGGAGTAATGCCAATAAATCTTCTTTTCCAAAAGCATTTAAGGTGTAAACTTGACAACGAGACAATAAGGCTGGAATAACTTCAAAACTTGGATTTTCAGTTGTTGCACCAATTAAGGTAACCCAACCTTTTTCCACAGCTCCAAGTAGAGAGTCTTGCTGCGATTTACTAAAACGATGAATTTCATCTATAAATAAAATGGGATTTTTAGTAGTAAATAATCCTCCACTATTTTTTGCTTTTTCAATAACTCCACGTACATCTTTCACTCCAGAATTAATAGCACTCAAAGCATAAAAAGGACGTTCAGATTCATTTGCAATAATATGTGCCAAAGTAGTCTTTCCAATACCTGGAGGACCCCAAAAAATTAAACTAGGTATGATGCCGTTTTTAATTAAGCTGGTTAATTTTCCGTTCTCACCAACTAAATGTTGTTGTGAAATATAATCAGATAATTTTTTAGGTCTAATACGTTCTGCTAATGGCGTTGTATTCATGTTGTAAAATTAAGAATTCTGAATGAAGAATAGTTCTTTTGTTTATATTTTTTTTAAATAACCTCTAAATGAACACCTATTCAAAAACTGCCATTTTTACCGATTAAAAAATTTGGTTTTATTTTTGAAATAAGAAACTTATGAAACTCAAAGAACAAAATCCGTTTAAATTCTCTACACTCACTATTGCATTCCCTTTGTATTTTGTGTTATTTTTATGGGTTGTTTTTTGGTTTGAAATTACTTTTGGCCTTAATTTTACTAAATATGGATTGTATCCTAGAACAGCAAAAGGTCTTGTTGGAATACTAGTTTCTCCCTTTGTTCATGGTAATTTAAAGCATTTATTTAATAATTCCATTCCTATTTTTGTATTGTTAGTTACCTTGTTTTATTTTTACCGAAAAGTTGCCTTTAAAGTTTTAATTCAAGGCACATTACTTTTAGGGTTTCTAACTTGGATTATTGGTAGGAGTTCTTATCATATTGGAGCAAGTGGTATTGTTTATTTATTGTTTGGATTTATATTTTTTAGTGGTTTATTTCAAAAATATTATCGGTTAATTGCAGTATCATTAATGGTTATTTTTCTTTATGGAGGAATGATTTGGTATATTTTCCCTACCAAAGAAGAAATCTCTTGGGAAGGTCATTTATCTGGTTTAATTGTAGGTATTCTCTTTGCTATTAGATACAGAAAATCTAGTCCTAAACTGCCACAATACGATTGGGAAAAAGCCGATTATGTTAAAGATAATTTTGATTTACGTTTTGATGATAATGGTAATTATATTCCCATTCCACCTCTTGAAGAAATTGAAGTAGTTTATGAGGAAGTTTTGCCTAGAAAAGATGGAACTATAAATATTCAATACAATTATAAGGAAAATACTAGATAACTTTATATTATTTTCTAATTTATTTTCTTCTTTCCAGCATCTTAATGGGTGAAACTATTGGCAATATAACACCTTCTAAAGAGGTGTCATTAAGACGTTCATAAATTATTCCTCTTGCAGTAGAATAACTTATACCCAATAAAACAGAAATAAATATGCTATCAAAAGTAAGTTGTTTTTTTTCATTAATCGTATAAAACTTTTCAAAATCATCTATAATATAATGAAAATCTATATTGAAAAACGCCTTAACATCTGTATTTTCATCTTCTTTCACTCCAATAATACTTAACATTAGCCCAATTTTAATACGTTTTTGCTCTATATTATGCATTGTGGTATGTGCGACTTCAATTTTAAAGTTTAAATCTTTATTTGTAGATGAAGATTCGATATTGCTTTCAACAATTTGCAAATGAAAAAGATGAAAGTTTTCAGGTATTATTTTAGGATTTTTAGACATTAATTAACAATTAGCATATAATAATTCTGATTGCTCATAGTGAGTTTCTGTACTCTCTTTTATTGCCTTTTTTATATTACCTCCTTTTATCAAGCCTAAATACACATATTTATGTTCAATAATTGGTTCAATATTAATTAGGTTAACATTTAAAGCAACTTCCATTTTTGCAATTGTTTTAAGTGTGATATTATGTGAACCGCTTAAAATTTTAGTTATTTCGGAAGGTTTTTTACCTAACATCTTAGCAAAGACATTTTTTTTAATACTTCTTTCTTTTAAAATAGTATTTACTTTAGTAGCTATTGCTAAATTTTTTTCAACAAATTTTGCTATTTCTGGGTTTCCGTTTTCTGTTAACCAAGTGTCAATTATGTTGTTTTGTGGAAATTTCATTTGTGGTTTGTTTTTTTAGAAATAAATCTTTAAATCTTCTTTATAATTTATATCAGTGCAATCTTCATTCCAAAGAATGTCTTTTTCAATAAAGGCGGTATCTATGGCTTTGGTCAATTGGTTTGCAAATCTAAAATGTTTTTTTACATTTGGACAATCTTGTGCTTTTATTGTAGTTTTTATATCTCCGTTAAAAAGGATAACTACATTGGTGTTTGCTCTTAAACAATACAGACGTAAATTGTTTGCTTTTTTCTTACCAAACTCGGTAAACTGGGGTTTTCGGCTAATGCCTGTTGGTGGTAATGCTGTAGTATCTGCCGTTTCACCTTCTGGTCTAAAATATTGATCTTGTGCTCCATATTTATCTCCTATTAATTGTAACCATTTAACAATATGATTTAACTTATTTTTATTTTTTACAGTATGCGTACTTAAAAAATCATCAAATAATGATGTTTCATCATTAACACAAACAGAGTAATAACATACTTTTTTGTATTGTGCTATTGGTTTTAAGACTGCAAATGTATTCATTTATAAGTTAATTTGCTAATTTATTTCACTTAAAAGTGAAATTTTAACATTTAAGTATTGTTTTGAAGTAAATTTCTGATACAAATATACTATTTTTTGATTTAACTTTGAGGCTAGTGTAAAACTTAATTTATCATTATAAATAGCACTTTTTTTGCTCTTTTGTCATTTACATTGCCATTATATAAATGATTAATAAACAAGTTTATTAAAACGTTTAAATATACATTTTAAAAAATATTTTTGACGTTTTAAAACACAAAACCCTTAAAATCAAATGATTAAAAGGGTTTTAGTGAAGGCGATAGGATTCGAACCTATGACCGTCGCCTTAGAAGGGCGATGCTCTATCCAGCTGAGCTACGCCTCCATTACATAGCATTTTGTCGGGGTGGCAGGATTCGAACCTGCGGCCTCCACGTCCCAAACGTGGCGCGATAACCGGGCTACGCTACACCCCGAATTGGTTATCTAAGAATAAAAATTCTTAAAATTGTAAAAAATGCGGAGAGGAAGGGATTCGAACCCCCGGTACCCGTAAAGGTACAACTCCTTAGCAGGGAGCCCCGATCGACCACTCTGGCACCTCTCCAAT
>CAZYKN010000223.1:2327-4143 GCA_964648135.1 uncultured Flavobacteriaceae bacterium | reverse complement strand
ATTATTTAACTGATGGTTTTTGGGCAATGAAAGCTAAAGATGAATTGGCAAATCCAGGAATGGTCGTTACCTTTATAAAGAGAATTGATGATGTTTCTATTCAGGTTTTTGATGGTGTAACCGATTCTTTATCCGATAAGGAGCAAAAAGATAAAATAAGTCAGAATATTAAAAAAATAGTAAACAATGCTAAAAAAGAAGCTTGGCAAGAAGCAAAAATAAAATCATTTTATAATGGAAATCAGTATTTTATGTTTGTAACTGAAACCTTTAAAGATATTCGTTTGGTTGGTGCTCCACCATCATCTATTGGAAAATTTGGAGCAGATACAGACAATTGGATGTGGCCAAGACATTCTGGAGATTTTTCATTATTTAGAATTTATGCAGGTAAAGGCAACAAACCAGCGGAGTTTAACAAAAAAAACAAACCCTATAAACCTGTTCATTATTTGCCAGTTTCATTAGATGGAGTTGCAGAAGATGATTTTACATTGGTTTTTGGTTTCCCTGGACGAACCAACGAATATTTACCAGCAGTAGCTATTGAACAATTGGTAGAAACTTTAAATCCTGCTAAAATTAAAATCCGTGATGAAGCTTTAAAAGTAATGGATAAATACATGCGAAGTAATCCGAAAATTAAAATTCAATACGCTTCAAAATTTGCTGGAATTGCCAATTATTGGAAAAAATGGATAGGTGAAAGTCAAGGTATCGAAAAATCTGGTGCAATTGCTAAAAAACAAAATTTAGAAGAAGCTTTCGCTGATAAAGTAAAAGGAACAAAAGACGATGATATTTTACCAAAATTTAAAAAATTATACAAAGAGGTTGAAGAAGTTGCACTTGCACGTGATATTTGGATTGAAACAGTTTATAGAAATGTAGAACTGTTAAAAACGAGTTTTAAATTGTATCAATTAGAACGAAGTACAGCAAAAGGCGAAGAAGTTTTTAATAAGAAAAAAGCCGATGTATTAAAAGGAATGAACGGGTTTTTCAAAAACTATAACGCACAAGTTGATCAAGAAGTTTTTCAGAAATTAGTTGCATTGTATCTTGATAAAAATCCAAAAAAATATACACCAAAAAGTTTAGAAAGCATTGATGTTACTGCTTTAACACATGATGTTTACACCAATTCTAGTTTAGTAAGTTTAGAAAAAATGAAAACCTTACTTAACGGAACTATGGATGAGGTTGTTCAAAAATTACAAAAGGATAAAGGTTATGCTTTTGGTAAACAATTAGTAGCGAGTTTTTTTACTCAAATAAATCCGCAATATTATGCTATAAAAGACAAGATTTCCATAGTTCAAAAACGCTATATGAAAGCCTTAATGGATAATTTTCCAGAAGACCGATTTTTCCCAGATGCTAATAGTACTTTGCGTATTACTTACGGAAAAGTAAAAGGATATTCACCACAAGACGGTGTGTATTATAAGCCCGTTTCATATCTTAAAGGAATTGTAGAAAAGTATAAACCAAACGATTATGAGTTTGATGTTTCGCCTAAATTATTAAAATTATATGAGTCAAAAGATTTTTGTAATTACGGAGTAAATGGTAAATTACCAGTTAATTTTTTAGGAACAAATCACACAACAGGAGGAAATAGTGGCTCTCCAGTAATAGATGCAAACGGAAATTTAATTGGTTTAAATTTCGATAGAGTTTGGGAAGGAACAATGAGCGATTATAATTACGATCCAGAAATTTGTAGAAATATTATGGTTGATGCTCGTTATATAATGTTTGTGATTGATCGTTTTGCAGGAGCAAAGCGCATTATTAAAGAAATTGATTTTGT
>CAZYKN010000223.1:0-2227 GCA_964648135.1 uncultured Flavobacteriaceae bacterium | reverse complement strand
CACAATTTATTCAAAAAAAAAATCTTCCTAAAACACTAGATTCTATCAGTAAGCAATTAAACTTTTTAGGATATCTAAATCATCAAATAGATTCTCAAAAGCAAATAGATTCTACTTATTTGGTTACTTATAATTTAAAGAACATACTAAAGGATATTCATTTAAGGATTGTAATAAGTCCAATATTAAAAGAATTTCTAAATAAAAATAATTTGAAATTTGAAAAAGACAGTTTAAAAATCTCTTTTAGCTCAATACGATCATTTCAACAAAAATTGGCTTCCTTTTATGAAAATAAAGGCTATTCTTTTACAGAAATTCAATTAAAAAATATTCAGTTTTTTGATGATTTTGCTAAAGCGGAATTGAGAATCCAAAAAGGAAAATTACGAACAATAGATAAATATGTGATTAAAGGGTATGAAAAATTTCCCGAAAAGTATTTAAAAAGAGTGTTTAATAATCAAAATAAAATATTTAATAAACATAAAATCAAAGTGTTATCAAAAAATATAAAAAACATCCCTTTTGTAGAAACAATTAAAAAACCACAAGTCTTATTTTTAAAAGATTCTACCTTAATATATATATATCTAAAAAAGAAGAAAAATAATCAGTTTGATGGTATCTTAGGATTTGCATCAAACACTAAAGGGAAATTTGTTTTCAGCGGATATTTAAACCTCGCATTACAAAATATTTTTAATGGAGGAGAGCAGTTACAATTGCAATGGAAAAGTAACGAAAAGCAAAATAAGCAAATTACCTTTGCTATGGAGATACCTTATGTTTTTAAATCTGCCATTTCTCCTAAGTTGCAATTTTCAATTTTTAGTCAGGATAGTACTTTTGTAAACACCAAGTTTCAAACAGCTATAAATTATCAAATAAATTATAGTACAAAAATGGGACTTGTTGTTCAAACTGAAAAATCTACCAATCTGTTAAAAGAAACTAATACAAACATTCAGAATTATAATTCTTTATTGTATGGCTTAAATTATGAATATCAAAAACCAAGTGATGATTTTTTTTATAACAATCGTTTAGAAATACAAGCAATGGTTTTAATTGGTCAGCAAAAATTACAAGAAAGTCAAAATAAAAAAACAAAACTCCAAACGGAGTTAAACTATTTATGGACACTTACAAAACATCATAAACTATTTTTTAAGAATACAAACGCTTTCAATTTTTCAAAAAAATATTTTCTAAACGAATTAGAGCAAATAGGAGGAAACCGTTCTTTAAGAGGTTTTAGTGAAAATAGTATTCCTGTTTCTAATTATTCCATTTTCACAACAGAATATAATTACCTATTAAATAATAAAACTTCGGTTTATACTATAACAGATTATGCTTATCTTAAAAACGATATTGAGAATCATATTTTTTCCACTTTAAGTTTAGGTTTGGGATATAAAACAAAATTAAAATCTTCTGTTTTGAATATTAGTTATGCAGTTGGGAAATTTAACCAAACAGCATTTCAATTAAAACAAGCTACATTTAATGTTTCTTATGTGAATTATTTTTAGTCTTCGGTCTTCGGTCTTCCGTCTTCCATCTTCCGTCTTCCGTCTCCCGTCTTCTGTCTTTGGTCTTTGGTCTTTGGCTTTGGAACGTCATGCAGAATTCATTGCAGCATCTTTTGAAATAAAGATAGATTCTGAAACAAGTTCAGAATGACGACCTCTTCCGTCTTCCGTCTTCCATCTTCGGTCTTCCGTCTCCCGTCTTCCGTCTTTTTTTCAAAACCCACGCAACCATTAAGCAAATAAAGCATCTAAATAGAGAGTATTGGTGTTTTTTTTAACTTTTTTTAACATTAAACTGTTAAATGTTTGTTTCTTTAACAATTTATTAAGATATTTGGCGAAAATTAATTCAAATAATTATACAAATGAAAACAAAGATTAATGGAATTTTGACACTTTTACTAGTGTTTATGGTGCAAATGACCTTTGCACAGGAGAGAACGATTTCTGGAGTCGTTTCTGATGAAATGGGACCTGTAGCCGATATTTCGGTAAAGGTTAAAGGTACAACAAGAGGTACAGTAACCGATTTTGACGGTAACTATGCAATTAAAGCTAAAACGGGTGATGTATTAGAATTCACACACGTTTCTTACGCTACTGTAACCAAAACTGTAGGAGCGTCTAGTAAAATAGATGTTATGGTTAAGGAGAGTGGTGAGAGTTTGGATGAGGTTGTGGTAACAGCT
>CAZYKN010000222.1:0-4149 GCA_964648135.1 uncultured Flavobacteriaceae bacterium | reverse complement strand
TCTAAGAAACCGCTTTCAATTTTTTTATAGCAGATTTAGTAAGTTTACTTTCTGCATATTTTTTAGTAACGTGTAATTCTTTTACATCTGTTCCTGGTAATTCGTACATGGCATCGGTTAAAATACCTTCGCATAAAGAACGCAATCCTCGTGCTCCAAGTTTGTATTCCAGAGCTTTATCTACTAAAAACTGTAAAGCTTTTTCATCAATTTTTAAAGCCACACCATCCATTGCAAACAATTTAGTGTATTGCTTAATTAAGGAGTTTTTTGGCTCGGTTAAAATAGAACGCAAGGTTTTGGCATCTAAAGGATACATATAAGTTAAAGCAGGTAAACGACCTACAATTTCTGGTATTAATCCAAAATCACGAATATCTTTTGGGATAACATACTGCAATAAATTTTCAGTATCTACTTTATCATCAGATAATGATGCAGAATAACCAACTGCTTGCATATTTAATCGCTGACCAATAATACGCTCAATACCATCAAAAGCGCCACCTGCAATAAATAAAATATTTTGAGTATTTACTTGAACAAATTTTTGATCTGGATGTTTTCTTCCGCCTTTTGGTGGAACATTTACAACCGTACCTTCTAATAATTTAAGTAATGCTTGTTGCACACCTTCACCAGAAACATCACGAGTAATTGATGGATTGGCTGTTTTTCGAGCAATTTTATCAATTTCATCAATAAAAACAATGCCTTTTTCGGCTTTATTTACATCGTAATCTGCTGCTTGTAATAAACGTGTTAAAATGGTTTCTACATCTTCACCAACATAACCAGCTTCGGTTAAAACCGTAGCATCTACAATAGCAAAAGGAACATTTAACATTCTAGCAATGGTTTTTACTACTAAGGTTTTACCTGTTCCTGTTTCACCAACCATAAGAATATTACTCTTTTCAATCTCAATATCATCATCATTAGTTTGTTGTAATAGTCTTTTATAGTGATTATAAACCGCAACAGACATTACCTTTTTTGTTTGGTCTTGTCCGATGACATATTCATCTAAAAAAGCTTTTATTTCTTTAGGATAGCGTAAGACCAATTCAGCTGATAAGCCTTTGGTTTCCATTTCGCCATCAAGCACTTCTTCTAAAACAATTCCGTGTGCTTGTTCTATACAACGATCACAAATATGCGCATCTAAACCAGCAATCAATAAATTGGTTTCTGCTTTTTTGCGTCCACAAAAAGAGCATTCTAATATTTCTTTATTTTTACTCATTTTTTAGTCTTTAGTTGGTAGTCTTCAGTCTTCAGTTGGCAGTCTTCAGTGTTCGGTCTTCGGTCTTCAGTGTTCATAGATGCTAACTGCCTACTAAACACTACTTACGTTCTAATATTTCATCAATCATACCATATTTTTTAGCTTCATCAGCTTTCATCCAATAATCTCTATCGGAATCATTGGCTACTTTTTCAAAAGGTTGTCCTGAATGTTTTGATATAATATGATATAATTCGTCTTTTAATTTTAAAATTTCACGTGCAGTAATTTCAATATCACTTGCTTGTCCTTGTGCTCCACCCAAAGGTTGGTGAATCATAATACGTGAATGTGGTAAGGCAGAACGTTTTCCTTTTTGACCTGCAGTCATTAGAACCGCAGCCATAGATGCTGCCATACCAGTACAAATAGTATTGACTTCTGGTTTTATAAATTGCATGGTATCGTAAATTCCTAAACCTGCATAAACACCTCCTCCTGGAGAATTAATGTAAATTGAAATGTCCTTATTTGCATCTACACTTTCTAAAAATAAGAGTTGTGCTTGAATGATATTTGCTACATAATCATCTACTGCTGTTCCTAAAAAAATGATTCTATCCATCATTAAACGAGAAAAAACATCCATTTGTGTCATGTTTAATTGACGTTCTTCAATAATGTATGGCGTAACGCTACTTACAATTTTATCAAAGTGCATACTACTAATACCGTGTTGTTTAGTAGCAAATTTTCTAAATTCTTTTCCGTAATTCATCTAAAATATTTTATTAATTTGTTAAGTTTTCCGCAATCTTTTATACAAAGGATTACAATTGGTAAATATACTAACAAATTTTTAAATGGATGGAATTAAAAAAATTTGAAAATTTAGGGTTTTGCAAAAAGCAAAACCCCAAAAAAACTCCCCTAAATAAAATGCACTATGCTATAACTTTCTCTTTAGCAATATCCACAGCCGCTTTTATATGATTTTTATTTGCTCTTCCGCTAGGATCTGTGTTTTCTTGCCATTTTGGAATCCATTTTAATACGGTTTTAGCAGCATCTTTTTGTGGATAATGTTTTGCAAATATTTTACGAATATAATAGGCTTCTTTGGTTGAAGGTGTATTGTGCGGAAAAGTCTGATACGCTTGTTCCATTTCAAAATCGGTTACTTGAGTTGCGCAATGTTCAATTAGAGTGTCAATCCAGTTATAACCAACACCGTCTGAAAACTGCTCTTTTTGTCGCCATAAGACTTCGTCTGGTAAAAACGGATCTTCTTTGGTATCAAAAGCTTTTCTTAAAATGTATTTTTCTTTTCCACCGTAAGTTTTTGGTTGTTTTTCTTCGGGTTTTATTTTCATAATTAGGTCTAAAAACTCTTTATCTAAAAACGGTACTCTAGCTTCTAAACCATGAGCCATAGTAGATTTATCTGCTCTTAAACAATCTGAAGTAGATAATAAGCGTACTCTTCTAACGGTTTCTTTTTGGAAATCTTCTTTGCTTGGAGCATCAGCAAAATAGAGATAACCACCAAGCATTTCATCGGCTCCTTCGCCACTTAATACTACTTTTATACCTAAATCTGTTATCATTTTACTCATTAAATACATTGGTGTTGATGCTCTAATAGAAGTTATATCATAAGTTTCTAAATGCCAGATGAGTTTGTCAATTACTTCAAGACCTTCTTTAATAGAAAAATAGAGTTCGTGGTGTTTTGTACCTAAAAAATCGGCTACTTTTTTTGCTGCTTTTAAGTCAGGTGAATTTTTGTCTAATCCAATAGAAAAAGAGTGTAATTCTTTACCTTCTTCTTTGAGTAATCTTGTTGCGATAGATGAGGTTAAAGAAGAATCTAATCCTCCAGAGAGTAAAACTCCTAAAGGAACATCCGTCATTAAGCGTTTTTTTGTGGCTTTTATTAAGGTTTCTCTAATTTGTTTTAAATCGAGTTCTTCTGTTGATTTTTTATAATCAAACCATTCAGGAATATAATATCTTACCAAACCTTCTTTGGCAGTGTAATAATGTCCTGGTGGAAATGCTTCAAATTCCTCACATTGGTCTGCAATAGCTTTCATTTCTGATGCAAAATACAGTCTTCCTTCTGCATCTTTACCATAATACAAAGGTTTTATTCCAATAGGATCACGACCAGCAATAAAATCATCGCCATCAACCACCACAAAGGCAAAAACACCATCTAGTTTGTTTAAGAAATCATAGCCAAACTTTTCGTATAAATGTACAATCACTTCACTGTCTGATTTTGTTCTAAAAACATGTTCTTTTAATACAGTATCTCTTAATTCTTGATGATTGTAAATTTCGCCATTATGCACCATATATGCTGTGCTACAACCTTGAATAGGTTGTTTGCCTGTATGTAAATCAATTATAGATAAACGCTCATGAGATAGAATATGCCCTTTTTCTGTAAGGTGAATATCATGTTCATTTGGACCTCTATGATTCATTCTGTTTGAAAGCTTTTTAGCTTGTTGTACATCAACTCCTTTTCCGATAATTGCTAAAATTCCACACATAATATTTATTTTTAGTTATATTTATGATGCAAATAACTAATAAATGATTGTGTTATTAAACTAAAAAATAGTATTTAGTTTTAAATTATAATTATAAAATGTGTATTAATACAAAAAAGAAAGTTTTATAGCGAAAAATTTGCTTATTTATTGTATTTTGAAAGTTTGTGAGTTGTATTAACCACACGATATAATCGTGCGATAGCAAAGCTTATTAAAACACAGATTTAATGTATGACACAGATTTACAGGGAAAGTTAGCCACAGATTTCACAGATGAACACGAATTTTATAGTGAAAAAATTTTCTCAGATTACTATGTTATCTATGTACCTATTGTGGTTTTTATTTTACACAGAT
>CAZYKN010000221.1:0-4179 GCA_964648135.1 uncultured Flavobacteriaceae bacterium | reverse complement strand
GTCTTTGCGAGAAAAAAACAACAATTTAATCATTTAGTTTTAAAACTGCCATAAATGCTTTTTGAGGTATTTCTACATTACCAACCATTCGCATTCGTTTTTTACCTTTCTTTTGTTTTTCTAACAATTTACGTTTTCTAGAAATATCTCCTCCATAACATTTTGCAGTTACATCTTTACGTAAAGCCTTAATAGTTTCACGAGCAATAATTTTAGCTCCAATAGCTGCTTGAATAGGAATATCAAATTGCTGTCTTGGTATTAACTGACGCAATTTTTCACACATTTTTCTTCCAATATACTGAGCATTATCGGCATGAATTAAAGCGGATAAAGCATCTACACTATTTCCGTTAAGGAGAATATCTACTTTTACCAATTTAGAAACACGCATTCCAATAGGATGATAATCAAACGAAGCATATCCTTTAGAAACTGTTTTTAATCGATCATAAAAATCGAATACAATTTCTGCAAGAGGCATGTCAAAACTCAATTCCACACGTTGTGTAGTTAAATAATTTTGATGTGTAATTATTCCTCGTTTTTCAATACACAAGCTCATTACTTGTCCAACAAAATCAGATTTTGTTATGATAGTTGCTTTAATATATGGCTCTTCTACTCTATCTAAACCAGACGGATCTGGCAAATCACTTGGATTATTAACTAAAATAATATCATTAGGATTTTTCTTTACAAAGGCATGATACGATACATTGGGAACGGTTGTAATAACTGTCATTCCAAATTCACGTTCTAAACGTTCTTGAATAATTTCCATGTGCAACATTCCTAAAAAACCACATCTAAAACCAAAACCTAATGCAGCGGAACTTTCTGGCTGAAACACTAAAGAAGCATCGTTTAGTTGTAATTTTTCCATAGAATTTCTTAATTCTTCAAATTCTTCGGTATCAACAGGATAAATCCCTGCAAAAACCATAGGCTTCACCTCTTCAAAACCCTCAATTTGTTCTTGGGTTGGATGAGCTGCATCTGTAATAGTATCTCCTACTTTTACTTCGCTTGCTACTTTAATTCCTGTAATTAAATATCCAACATCTCCAGTTCCTATTTCTTTTTTTGGAGTTTGTGTTAAGTGTAAAGTTCCTACTTCATCCGCAAAATATTCTTGATCTGTAGAGATAAATTTTACTTTTTGTCCTTTTTTAATTGAACCATTTACTACTTTAAAATAAGTCTCAACTCCTCTAAACGTATTGTAAACCGAATCAAATATCAAGGCTTGTAAAGGAGCATCTGGATTTCCGCTTGGAGCAGGAATTTTATTTATGATAGCGTCTAAAATATTTTCCATTCCTAATCCTGTTTTACCAGAAGCGTGGATTATATCTTCTAAATCACATCCTAATAAATCAATAATATCATCAGAAACCTCTTCTGGATTGGCACTTGGCAAATCTACTTTATTTAAAACTGGAATAATTTCTAAATCGTTTTCTAAAGCTAAATACAAATTAGAAATAGTTTGCGCTTGAATACTTTGTGCTGCATCTACAATTAGTAATGCACCTTCGCAAGCAGCAATAGAACGGGAAACTTCATAAGAAAAATCTACGTGACCTGGAGTATCAATTAAATTTAAAATAAAATCTTCTCCTTTATAGGTATAATCCATTTGAATAGCGTGTGATTTAATGGTAATACCACGTTCACGCTCTAAATCCATACTATCTAATAGTTGGTCTTGTTTTTCTCTCGCCGTAACCGTTTCTGTAAAATCTAACAATCTATCAGCCAAAGTACTTTTACCATGGTCAATATGAGCGATAATACAAAAATTTCTAATATTCTTCATTGATTTATTTTAGGCTCGCAAGATAGGTTAAATTTTTAAGATTTAAAATTAGATATTTGAGATATATTTCACATAAAAAATCCGAGATTCTGTCATAGAAACTCGGATTAATATTGTTATTTTAATATGCTTACTCCACCCAATCAGCCACAAATAAATTAGTATCATGTCCTCCATTATTGTTTCTATTAGAGGAGAAAACTAATTTTTTACCATCATAAGAGAACATTGGAAATGCGTCAAATACACCATCGTAAGTAATTTGCTCTAAACCTGTTCCGTCCACGTTAATCATAAACAGATTAAATCCGTCATGCTTTTCACGATGATGATTGGTAGAAAAGATAATTTTCTTTCCAGAAGGATGAAAAAATGGTGCCCAATTTGCTGAACCTAAATCCGTTATTTTCTTTAAATCAGATCCATCAACATTACAAACATATAATTCCATGTGTGTTGGCATGACCAATCCTTGCGCCAATAAATCTTTATATTCTTTAATTTCAGATTCAGTTTTTGGTCTTGAAGAACGGAAGATTAATTTTGTTCCGTCAGGAGAAAAGAACGCTCCACCATCATAACCCAAACCGTGCGTAACTTGTTTTACATCAGAACCATCAATTTTCATGGTATATAATTCCAAATCACCACTTCTCATTGAAGTAAACACAATTAAATCTCCTTTTGGAGAAACGGTTGGCTCTGCATCGTAACCTGGTGTATTGGTTAATTGTTTTAACTGATTTCCTTTAGTATCTGCCACAAAAATATCAAAACTATCATAAACTGGCCAAATGTATTTTCCACCATGATCTTCTTTTTTTGGAACTGGCGGACAGTTAGCACTCACTAAATGTGTTGAAGCATACACAATGGTAGAATCTCCAGGCATAAAATAACTACAAGTAGTTCTCCCTTTACCAGTACTTACCATTTGAGGTATTGTTTTATCATCTTTTAAAGGATGAGCCAAATCATAAATAAAAATCTGATCACAATCAAATCCCCAATGATGAGAGGCTTGAAACACCAATTTTTTATCATTAAAACTCCAATATGCTTCTGCATTATCACCTCCAAAAGTTAATTGTTTTACATTTTTAAGATGTTTTTCTTTTTTGTAATGGATTTTGTTTACAATTTTGGTTGCGCCTGATTTACCATCGTGTTTTTTTGATGATTTATCTTTTCTACAACTTGTTGCTCCTATAATTAAAAGTATTAAAATTACTTTTGTTAAATGTTTCATTTTATATTGTTTATTTTGAAGTGCAAAAATACGGATTTACAATAGATTAAAACTATCGATATAAGTATAAGAAATGACTGTAAAAAAATATTTCTTTTTTATTCTGTTTTTATTAAAAAATTATCAATAAACAATTCCACATTTTCAGCAGTAGGATTTGCAGTTATCCCAATTTGTAAACGCTCATAAAAAACAGGTTCTTGCAGCGTAAAATTTATGCCTTGATTTGCAAAAACATTGCTAAAAATTTGTGCATTAGGCATATTCATACCATTTTCATTTAACAATTCTATTCCATTAATAAATAACTTATTCAAACCGTCTTCTGTATCAGATAAGGTCATTTCCCACAATACAGAAACCCATTGATTTCTAGGAAAAGAAACGGCTGTTTGATGCAAAGTTGATCCTGCTATTTTACCTCTTTCAATAGATAAATAATTATCTGCTCCAGACAGTTTTAGACGAATTCCAGGACATTGATTTTCAATTCCGTAGTTTTCAGTAACACTAGAATCCCAACAAGAACAAGATTCTAAGTCCATCAACACTAAATTCTCGATAGATTGTGTTCCTTTAATAAAAAAATCAGCACTAATGCTTACTTTATCTCCTGATTTGATATGCAAACCATTTTTCTCTATATCCATTTTAGATATTTGTGTGTCTGATGGATGAGCTAAAAGGCGAAGTGCGTTTTGACCTTCGGTAAATTCATTATTTATAATGGTAATTTCATTAGTAGCATTTAATGGATTTACTTGTTGTATCGTAGTCCAACGGCTTCCATCTAATGGGAATAACTCATCTATAGAATTATTTTGAGTTTCAAAACCATCTTGAAATATAAAAGTTATGTTTTCTTCTTCAGAGGAATTATCCTTCTTGCAAGCAGAAAAAGAAACTAAAATAATAAGAGTAAGCGTAAAATACTTCATAACATTATAACGTATTGATTATCTAATTATTATTCAAAAAAATTATTTGAATAATTTATTGTTATCCAAGTACATTTTATATAAATTATTTCTATCCAACACGTATATTTTATTGTTTAAGGAAAACAATCCGTAAGGATTTCCTTTAAAAGCAACTGTGCTGTCTTTTT
>CAZYKN010000220.1:0-4182 GCA_964648135.1 uncultured Flavobacteriaceae bacterium | reverse complement strand
ATTTCTTGTAAAACAGGAATTACTTGATGTCGAATTTTATTTCGTGTATATTTTGTATTTGCATTTGATTTATCTTCTCGCCAATCAATTTTATTTTTTTGAGCAAAAAATATAATTTCCGCTCTTGAAAAAGAAGATATAGGTCTAATAATTTTTTGGTTGATGTTATTAATTCCTGTTAAACCCTTTAAACCAGTTCCTCTGCTAAGGTTTATTAAAAAAGTTTCTAAACTGTCGTTTAAATTATGAGCTGTAAGAATATAATCTAATTGGTTTTCTTGCCTCACTTTTTCAAACCATTCATACCGCAGCTTACGTGCTGCTTCTTGAATGGATAATTTATGATTTTTAGCATAGTCTTTGGTGTTAAAATGCGTAATAAAGCAAGGAATATTCATTACACTTGCCATTTTGCTGACAAATTGTTGATCTAAGTCAGAATCTGTCCCACGCAAGTGAAAATTACAATGAGCTAGTGAAATATTAAATTTTAGTTGATGTAATAAATGCGTTAAAACCACAGAATCTATTCCGCCAGAAATGGTAATAAGTAATTTTTTCCCTTTTAAAAAAGGAAAATCATTTTGAATACGATGTTTAAATTCTTCTATCATTGATTTATGCAAATATACATATTGCTATTCAGTTTCTTTCCTTTGGGAAGACGGAATATGGCTTTAATTCTTCACATCTAAAGCATCACGCAACGCATTACCTACCAGCATAAACGCCATAACTAAACTCATTATTGCCAAGCCAGGGATAATTGCTAAATACGCTTTGCCCAAAACAATATAATTGTAATGATCTTTAATAATTCCTCCCCAAGATGGTGTTGGTGGTTGCGCTCCAACGCCTAAAAAACTCAAACCAGATTCAATGAGAATGGCTGCTGCAAAATTAGCTGCTGAAATCACAATTACAGGACCTATAATATTAGGTAAAATATGTTTGGTAATGATTCTAAAATTAGAATATCCCAAGGCGTTTGCGGCTTCAATATATTGTTCTTTTTTAAGGCTGAGTATTTGTCCACGAACCACACGAGCAACTTCAACCCACATCGTTAAGCCAACAGCAATAAAGACTTGCCAATAACCTTTTCCTAAAGCTAAAGTAATGGCTATAACCATTAAAAGTGTTGGTATAGACCATGTTATGTTAATTAACCACATAATAATTTTATCGGCAATTCCTCCAAAATAACCTGCTATTGAGCCAATACTTATTCCAATGATTAAGGAAAGAAATACAGCAATAAATCCAACAAAAAAAGAAATTCGTGTACCAATTAGCATTCTACTGAGTAAATCTCTTCCGTATTTATCTGTTCCCAAATAGAAGGTTTTTTGAGTTGTTTGATAAATACTATTTTTTCTTTGTAAAGGAATTAATTTTTCTTTGATAATATCTTTATTCTCTGAAAATAGTTGAATTGTTAAAGTGTCATTTTTTGTTACAGCATTGTTTATTGGTGTTTCTAAAGCGGTGTTTTTATCGCCAAAAAACAGCTTAGAAAGAATAGTTTGTTGTTCTTTTTGTTTTTGTTGAAGCAACATTTTTGTAGAAAAAAAAGGATGTTTAGTATGAATTTCTAAGTGCATGGTATTTGCATTAGGCGAATGGTCTGGAGCAATTGCATAAGCAAAAACAGCAATAAAACCACAAAGTACAATATACCAAAAACTAAAGATTCCTATTTTGTTTTTTCGGAATTTTTTAATCGCAATTCTAGTTAAAGATGTGGCTTTTGTTTTCAATTTATACCTTAATATATATACCTAAAAAACAAAACTTCATAAATAGCAGTATTCATGAAGTTTTGAGTTTATTTTTAATGAACTATTTATTTGAATTTTCTTTCGATAAGTGTTACTAAACGTTCTTCGTATTCTTCTTTATTAGACCAATCATAATCTGGTTTTACTTGAGTGTTTAAAAAATCTTTACACTCTTGTTCAGAATTAAAAGTGTTTAATTGAGATAATACTCTATTAAATTCTTCTTGACTAAAATTAAATAAGTGTTTTACAAAAGCAATCCGATCATTTAAACCAACTTGAATTTTTTGGTTGTGAATCCTATCATTTAATGAAGTTGCTGATGGAGTAGGAGTTGGCTTTGGTTTAAAAATTTCTTGTTTTGTAGCAATATTAACTTTTGGCTTTTCTGTTTTACTAGTTGTGCCAAGTACATCCTCTTTTTCAATTTTAGCCTTATTGTCTGTATTAGGTGCTAAAGGAGCTACTTTATCAGTACTAATTTTTTCTGCTCTTTCAAACATATTTGCAGCAACATCAGCAGAGATTGAATCTTTCATTTCATCTTCTAAAGAGTTTTTTTCTGCTACTTTAGGGGTTGTTGTTTGTGTTTTTTCTTCAATTTTTGAAGCGATTTCTTTAGCTTCATTTTTAACAGTTTTTAGTGTTTTTTGGATGAGTTGCTCTGTGGCTGCTTTTTCATCTTCTTCAACTTTTGGAGCTTCTTTCTCTTTTACAACTTCTTCAGCTTTTGGTGCTTCTTCAACTTTTGGAGTTGTTTTTTCAACAGGTTTAGGTGTTTTTTCAATAACAATCTCCTCTTTTTTAGGAGTTTCTTGAACAAAAGACGCTTTTTCTGGAACAGTTTCTACTTTGTTAACAACTTTTTTATTGGCAAGCTGATTTAAACTTTCTAGAAAATCTTCTTTACTATCGGTTACCTCAGGAGTATCAACAAAATAATTATCGATAAATGTTAAGGCAGCAAGATTTTCGTAAATAAGTCTTGCTTTATCTCGTAAAGTGTTGATATCCGTTGTGTTGTTCATCTTTAACACTTGGTGTGCTAGGTGAATTAATTCGGCTTCTAATTTTTTGTGCATAAGTAACTGATTAAAATTAATTATAAATCCTTTTTTTTTTTACATTTGTTTTTAAGTAAAACAAACAAATTTCTAATTAAGCGATAAATATACAAATGTTTCTTGAAAATACAGTAAATCATACAGAACAATTTGGTTGGATTGAAGTAATTTGCGGTTCTATGTTCTCTGGAAAGACCGAAGAACTCATTAGAAGACTGCGAAGAGCGCAATTTGCCAAACAAAAAGTAGAAATTTTTAAACCAGCTATTGATACTCGTTATGACGATGAAAAAGTGGTTTCGCATAATGCCAATGAAATTCGCTCTACGCCTGTACCATCTTCAGAACACATTCGTATTTTAGCTGATGATGTTGAGGTTGTTGGAATTGATGAAGCACAATTTTTTGATGATGGAATTGTTCAAGTTTGTAATGATTTAGCCAATCGTGGAATTAGAGTAATTGTTGCAGGATTGGATATGGATTTTAAAGGAAATCCCTTTGGACCTATGCCAGCACTTATGTGTACAGCAGAATATGTTACTAAAGTTCATGCTGTTTGTGTAGAAACAGGAAATTTAGCTCATTACAGTCATAGAACTATTGAAAATGAAGATTTGGTTGTTTTAGGAGAAACCCAAGAATACAAGCCTCTAAGTAGAGCAGCGTATTATAAAGCAATGCATGAACAACAAGAACAAGCTTTAGCTCAAAAAAAAAACATTAAAGCAAAATTAGACCAAACTGCTGAAAAACTTAAAAATCATTTAGAAAAAAATAAAACCTCGCTAAACGAGGAAGAGATTCTTCTAAAACAAGATAAAGTAGATGAGTAATGTGTCGGTTTTAGAAATAAACGGATTGGCTATTGCTTATAATTTGGCTTATTTTAAAGCTAAATTAAATAAAAACACAAAGTTATTAGCTGTTGTAAAAGCGTTTTCTTATGGAAGCGATTCGGTTATTTTATCTAAAATACTCCAAAAAAACAAGGTAGATTATTTAGCCGTTGCTTATGCTGACGAAGGTATTTTATTGCGTAAAAACGGAATTGAATTGCCTATTTTAGTATTGCATCCTCAAATTAAAAATTTAGAACTCCTTATTAAAAATAACTTAGAGCCCAATATTTATTCATTTAAAATTTTAAACGAATTTATTAGTATATGTAAGGATAATAAAGTTAAGAATTATTCCATTCACTTAAAATTTAATACAGGTTTAAACCGATTAGGATTTTCACCGAAAGATGTTGAGAAGTTATTATCAAAAATTAAAACACATTCAGAAATAAAAATTGCTTCGGTTTTTTCTCATTTGGTTGCTAGTGAAGATGT
>CAZYKN010000219.1:0-4183 GCA_964648135.1 uncultured Flavobacteriaceae bacterium | reverse complement strand
AAATACAAAAGGCAGAATCCGATTTAAGCAGAAGAGCAAGTAAATATGTTTTAAAGGAATTGTCTTTAAGGGAGTATTTGATTTTTGAAAAGGGAATCACTTTACCAAGATTATCTTTGGAAGAAATATTGGAAAATCATGGTGAAATCAGTTTTGAAATCACTTCTAAAATAAAACCGATTTACGAATTTAATAAATATACCAAACACGGAATGTACCCTTTTTATTGGGATAATAAAAATAAATTTGAAGAACTCTTATTGGATACCGTTCATTTAAGTATGGAAATTGACTTGCCTGCAGTAGAAAATTTGGAATATGTTTACATCACCAAATTAAAAAAATTATTATTTGCCATAAGTACCAGTGCGCCGTTTACGCCTAATATCAGTAAGTTAAGTGAAAGAATTGGTATTTCTAGAAAAGCAATGATTAAAGCTTTTCAATATCTGGAAAGAGCCAGATTGATTAGCTTATTAAATAGTAATAATAAAGGAATAAGCATCCTTAGTAAACCCGACAAAATATATATGAACAATCCCAATTTGCAATATGTAATCGGAATAACTCACACAAATATTGGTTCTGTACGGGAAAGTTTTTTTGTCAATCAACTACAAGGACTACATAGGTTGTCATTACCAAAACAAGGGGATTTTATTGTTGACGATAAATATATTTTTGAAATTGGAGGTAAAAATAAATCTAAAAAACAGATTATAAATATAGAAAATGCTTTTATTGTCAAAGACAATTTTGAAAACGGATTTCAAAATTATATACCGCTTTGGCTTTTTGGCTTTTTGTATTGAGTTTTTTATCAATGAAAAAAATGAACAAATAAGATATTAAAACGATTTTACCATTAAATTTGCAGTAGAACCTCTTGCCTCTATACGTCATGCTGAATTCATTTCAGCATCTTTCAAGTATTAACAGTTTGTAAAACAAGTTCAGAATGAGGTGTCTTGTCTCTTGCCTCTTGTTTCTTGCCTCTTAAAAAAAATCTACAACAAATCAGGTCTTATCCTCTTAGTGCGTTCTAGTGCATTGTCTTCTCGCCATTCATCAATCTTTTTAAAATTACCAGAAAGTAAGACTTCAGGTACTTTTTTCCCTTTATAATCCGATGGTCTTGTATAAACCTCAGGAGCTAATAATCCGTCTTGAAAAGAATCGGTTAAAGCAGACATTTCATCGCCAATAACTCCTGGAATTAATCGAATAACAGCATCACAAATTACTGCAGCAGCCAATTCTCCTCCAGACAAAACATAATCACCAATAGAAATTTCTTTAGTGATAAATAACTCTCTAACTCGTTGATCTACTCCTTTATAATGACCAGTTAAAATAATAATGTTCTCTACTAAAGACAAACTATTTGCCATTTGCTGATTTAAAACAGGAGCATCTGGAGTAGTATAAATAATCTCATCGTAATTGCGTTCGGATTTTAATTTATTGATGCACTTTTCAATAGGTTCAATCATTAAAACCATTCCAGCACCTCCTCCAAAAGGCATATCGTCTATTTTACCGTAGTCGTTAATGGCATAATCTCTTAAGTTGTGAAAATGAATTTCCACTAAATCTTTTTCTATGGCTCTTTTAATGATAGAATGTTGAAACGGACTAGCAATTAATTCAGGTGAAACCGTAATAATATCGATGCGCATTGTAACTATTTTTAATTGCAAAGATAAGTTTTAATTAGAAATACTTTTAAAAAAAATTAATACCTTTACCTCATTAAAATTTTAAAATGAAAAAAATAGAACATATAGGTATTGCAGTAAAAGATATAAAAAAATCCAATGCGCTTTTTGCAGGTCTTTTTGGTAAAAGAAACTATAAAATGGAAGAAGTTTTAAGCGAAGGTGTTAAAACCTCTTTCTTTAAAGTAGGAACGAATAAAATTGAATTATTAGAAGCTACAAATCCCAACAGTCCTATAGCCAAATTTATAGAAAAAAAAGGAGAAGGAGTGCATCACATAGCCTTTGCTGTGGCTGATATAGTTGAGGAAGTCAAAAGATTAAAGAAAGAAGGATTTACCATTTTAAATGAAACTCCCAAAAAAGGAGCGGATAACAAGTTAGTCGTGTTTTTACATCCAAAAAGTACCAATGGAGTGTTGATTGAATTGTGTCAAGAAATTGAATAATTTGGTGTTTCATAACGAAAATTTATGAATAATTTGAGGTAACATTCAGCAAATAAACAAATAAACAATTCAACAAATTAACTATATTTGCGTTTTAAATAAATATTAAGTGAAAATGTCTAAAACAACCTCCTTTGAAAAATACCAAAAACGTCGTTTGCGTTCTTCCTATTTTTCTGTGATTATTAGTATTGGGTTGGTGTTGTTTTTGTTAGGTTTGTTAGGTTTGTTGGTGTTGCATACCAAAAAAATTTCCAATCATTTTAAAGAGCAATACGCTATAAATATTTTTATAAAAGATGATGCAACACCAAAAGATATTGATGCCTTAGAAAAATCATTAAATAACAAAGAATTTACAAAAACTTTAAAATTTGTTTCAAAAAAACAAGCTTTGGAAATCTATAAAAAGGATATTGGTGAAGATTTTATGGAATTTCTAGGAGAAAATCCGTTAAAAAACGGAATTGATTTGTATTTGAAATCCGATTTTGTACAACCAGAAAAAATACAAAAAATAGAAAAATCAATTCTTAAGAATAAATTTGTTTCAGAAATTACTTATGATAAATCGTTAGTTTCACTCATCAACGAAAGTGTTAAAAAAATAAGTTTTTGGTTATTGGCTTTTAGTGCATTATTAGGTGTTATTGCTATTGTGCTCATTAACGGATATTTAAGACTAGCTATTTACGCCAAACGCTTTATTATAAAAACCATGCAAATGGTTGGTGCTACCAAAAGATTTATTAGAAAACCCTTTTTATATAGAAGTGTAAAATTAGGAATGGCTGGTGCTTTTGTTGCTATTGTAGCTTTAAGTATCTTGCTTTTTTATATCAATAATAAATATCCAAATCTAAATGTATTAGAAGATAAACTAAATCTTGGGTTGCTTTTTATTGGTGTTTTTATAGCAGGAATAATCATTACTTGGCTGAGTACTTTTTTTGCTACCAAACGTTTTCTAAATTTAACCTCAGACGAATTACATTATTAAGATAAAATTATGTCAAAAAATAATCAAAAATCCAAACACACAAGTCAGTTTCTTTTTGGAAAGAAAAACTATAAATTTATGCTCATAGGTATTGGCGTTATTGCGCTTGGCTTTATTTTAATGGCTGGTGGCGGAAGTGATGATCCAAAGGTTTTTAATCCAGATATTTATAATTTTAGACGCATAAGATTAGCACCAACACTTGTTTTAATTGGTCTTGGAATTGAAATCTATGCCATTATGTTAAATCCTGATAAATAATGACTTATCTTTACGCAATTATCCTTGCAATTATTGAAGGAATTACAGAATATTTGCCTGTTTCATCTACAGGACACATGATTATTGCCTCGTCATTTATGCACATTGCAAGTGATGATTTTACCAAACTTTTTACCATTGTTATTCAGCTTGGAGCTATTTTGGCTGTAGTCGTTTTGTATTGGAAACGCTTTTTTCAAAGTCTAGATTTTTATTTTAAATTATTTGTGGCATTTATTCCTGCGGTTATTTTAGGATTACTCTTAAATGATATTATTGATGAATTATTAGAAAGTCCTGTAACTGTTGCTATTTCATTAATTATTGGAGGTTTTATTTTACTTAAAGTGGATGAATGGTTCCAGTCAAACGAAATAATCGATAAAGAAAATCCACAGCAACACACCAAAATATCTTACGCAACAGCTTTAAAAATAGGCTTATTTCAATGCCTTGCTATGATACCAGGAACTTCACGTAGTGGAGCAAGTATAGTAGGAGGGATGACCCAAAAATTAAGCAGAAAAGTAGCAGCAGAATTTTCGTTTTTTTTAGCTGTTCCAACCATGTTTGGAGCAACGGCTTATAAACTTTATAAGTACTATAAACAAGGCTTTCAATTAAGTAGTGAGCAAATTAATTTTTTGGTTATTGGTAATGTTATTGCCTTTATTGTGGCACTGATTGCCATTAAATCCTTTATTGATTATTTAAGTAAAAAAGGATTTAAAATTTTTGGTTATTACCGAATTGTT
>CAZYKN010000218.1:2609-4231 GCA_964648135.1 uncultured Flavobacteriaceae bacterium | reverse complement strand
GCTTCACTTAGAGTGAAACCCTGACTGAGTTATTCTGCATTTTCAGCATCGACACTATAAAAACCACCACAATTTACCGTTCTACGTTTAGAAAATTGCGTAATTAAATAAGCAGTAGTGATTAAATTTCTGAGTTCGCATAAATCTGCTGATAATTCGGAGTGGTCATATAAGCGTTTATTGTCTTCGTAAAGTCCGTTTAATCGTCTTTCGGCACGTAAAAGGCGTTCGTTGGATCGAACAATTCCTACATAGTTACTCATAATGGTTTTTACTTCGGCAATATCATGAGTAATGAGTACTTTTTCCATGTTTTTAACTGTTCCGCTATCATTCCAAACAGGAACATTTTCTGGCATTGTGGCTTTGTGATATTTTTTTGAAATGTTTACAAACGCATTGTGCGCATACACAATTCCTTCTAAAAGGGAATTAGATGCTAACCGATTTCCACCATGCAATCCTGTTCTAGTAACTTCGCCACAGGCATACAAATGTTTGATAGATGTCTTTGCTTTTTTATTGACGTTTACACCTCCGCAAAAATAATGCGACGCAGGAACAACAGGAATATAATCTTTTGAAACGTCAATGCCTAAAGAAGCACATTTTTCGGTTATTTTAGGGAAATGGGCTTTAAATTTATCCATTTCTAAATGTGTACAATCTAAATAAACATGAGGCTTACCGCTTTGTTTGAGTTCGTTATCAATAGCACGAGCAACAATATCACGAGAGGCCAATTCTTCCCGTTCATCGTATTTGTGCATGAATTTTTTACCGTGAAAATCTAATAATTTAGCACCAAAACCACGAACCGCTTCCGATATTAAAAAAGCAGGATATTCACCAGGATTGTATAATGCTGTTGGATGAAATTGGATGAATTCTACTTCAGATATTTCCGCTTTAGCTCTATAAGCCATACCAATTCCATCTGCCGTAGCGATTGTTGGATTGGTGGTAGTTTGATACACTTGACCGCTTCCACCAGTAGCGAGCATTGTAAATTTTGCAACAAAAGTCTTTACTTTTTCGCCTTTTTCATCTAATACATACGCTCCAAAACAAGTAATTTTTGATTCACGTTTGATGCGTTTTTGTGTTACTTGATGTTCCGTAATTAAATCAATGGCATGATGATGCGTTAAAAATTCAATATTTGGCGTTTTTTCAGCTTGAGTAACTAAAGCACGTTCAATTTCGGCTCCAGTATAATCTTTGTAATGGAGAATTCTATTTTGTGAATGTCCGCCTTCTTTACCTAAGTCGTATTCGCCTTTTTTATTTTTATCAAAACGAGTTCCCCAAGCAATGAGCTCTTGTAATCTTGCAGGAGCATCTTCAATCACCATTTTTACCACTTCTTCATCACATAAACCGTCTCCTGCTTTTAGTGTGTCGGTAATATGTTGTTCAAAACTATCTACTAATTTGTTGTGAACTATTGAAATTCCGCCTTGAGCGTATTTGGTATTGGCTTCATCTTTTTCGTCTTTGGTGATGATGGTGATTTTTGCTTCCTTAAATTCTTCTGCTATTTTTAAAGCAAAGGAAAGTCCTGAAATACCAGAACCAATAATTAAGAAATCGGTATAGTGAATTTGTTTGTCGCTTTTCAT
>CAZYKN010000218.1:0-2509 GCA_964648135.1 uncultured Flavobacteriaceae bacterium | reverse complement strand
AAGTCTAACATTCTATTAATAGGAATAATCGCTTTTTTAGCCAATGCTTCATCAACTTCAATATTTGGCATTTCGTATTTCATGGCTAGGTAGAGTTTTTGCATGGTATTCATTTTCATAAAATGACATTCGCTACAAGCACAGGTGTTATCTTCTTCCGCAGGAGCAGGAATGATGGTTTTATCGGGATTTTCTTGCATCATTTGGAATAAAATTCCTGCTTCGGTAGCAACAATAAATTCCTCATTTTTACTTTCACGAACATGTTTTAAAAGACCAGAAGTAGAGCCAATATATTTTGCCACTTTTAACATGTGCGCTTCCGATTCTGGATGCGCAATAATTTCTGCTTTAGGATGTTCACTATGGAGTTTTAATAATTTGTCAATAGAAAAAGCTTCGTGAACCACACAAGCACCATCCCAAAGGAGCATTTCTCGTCCTGTTTCTTTTTTAAGCCAAGCACCTAAATTTCTATCTGGAGCAAAAATAATAGGTGTATCTTTTGGAATAGAATCGATTATCATTTTTGCATTTGATGAAGTACAAACATAATCGCTTAGAGCTTTAATTTCGGCAGAGCAATTAATATAAGTAACCACAACATGATCTGGATGTTGTTTTTTAAAGGCTGAAAATTCTATTGGAGGACAAGAATCTGCCAAAGAGCAACCTGCTTTTAAATCTGGTAGTACCACTTTTTTAGTTGGATTTAAAATTTTAGCAGTTTCCGCCATAAAATGAACACCTGCAAATACAATCATATCTGCATCTGTTTTTGCAGCTTTTTGGGCAAGTGCTAGGCTATCACCAACAAAATCGGCTATTTCTTGAATTTCGTCTATTTGGTAATAATGCGCTAAAATGATGGCGTTTTTTTCTTTTTTGAGTTTATTGATTTCTTTTACATAATCAATTTTTGAAGTGTTGAGGTTTAAATAACCAACTTCTTCTATGTTTTTAATGGCAATGTCTAGTTTACTCATTTTAATTTTTTTTCTTAGTGATTTATAGTTTTAATTGAATAGTATCAATTTTTAAACCAAACTTTTTGGGTGAACAAAGATAATGAAATGTTTTGGTTTTTAGGGATGATGAATAGTATTTTAAGAATTAGTTTTTTATACGCAAAAACATATAAAACAAACAAAAACCCAAAAACTATACGTATTTACATATAATTTATTATATTTGCACTAAATTATATTTAATTGCATATAATGAAAGATTTGGCTACTTTTGTAAAAGAACGCAGAAAAGCAGTACATTTAACCCAAGAAGAATTTGCAGAGCGTGCGGGAGTTTCGCTTACGGTTTTGCGTAAAATTGAGCAAAATAAACAAAATTTGAATTTAGCAAAGGTTAATCAAGTATTAAAAATGTTCGGACATACTTTAGTGCCTTTTTCAATTAAAAAACTAAATGAAAATGCGAAAAGCTGATGTTTTTTATAATAATGTACATTGTGGTGTCTTGACAGAAACTAATGATGGTTTTTATACTTTTGCCTATGATGAAAATTATATTGAAAAGCATTCTACAAAATTCATTACTTTTTCGATGCCTGTTTGCGATACCATTTATCAAGACAATCGGCTTTTTCCTTTTTTTGAGGGATTAATTCCAGAAGGATGGTTGTTAGATATTGCTTCTAAAAACTGGAAAATTAATCTTAATGACAGGATGGGTTTGTTATTAGCGTGTTGTCAAAATACAATTGGAGCGGTTAATGTAATTCCAAAAAATGAAGAAGATGAATAAATGTTTGTTTTGTTATCAAGAGCTTTATGAAGATACAGGTTTTCACAAAACGTGTAGCAAACATTTTTTTGGCACAGAAAAACCGCCAATACTTAGCTACTCCTTAGATGAAATGGCTGAATTAGCAAATGAAGTAATTGCAAGAAGTATTTCTGTTCCTGGTGTGCAACCCAAATTATCTATGTCTATATTAAAAGAACAAACTGAAAGTAGATTAACCGTTGTTGGAGCTTTAGGAGGTAATTTTATTTTTAAACCACCATCAAAAGACTACATAGATATGCCAGAAAACGAACACCTAACTATGAAAATGGCTCAATTATTTGGAATAGAAGTAGTGCCTCATTCTTTAATTAAGTTAGTTTCGGGAGAATTAGCATATATAACCAAAAGAATTGATAGAACAAAAGATGGTAATAAAATTCACATGTTAGATTTTTATCAAATAACAGAAGCTTTTGATAAGTATAAAAGTTCTTTAGAACGTGTAGGAAAAGTGATTAGTTTGCATACTGAAAATACATTATTAGATGCCTTACGTTTTTTTGAACTGGTTGTTTTTTCTTTTATTACAGGAAATAACGATATGCACCTAAAGAATTTCTCGTTAATTTTAAATAATGGTAATTGGTCATTATCACCAGCGTATGATTTATTAAATGTAGCTATTTTAAATCCTAAAGATGATGAAGAGATGGCACTTTCCATTCTTGGTAAAAAGAAACGGATAACGAAACAGAATTTAATA
>CAZYKN010000217.1:0-4232 GCA_964648135.1 uncultured Flavobacteriaceae bacterium | reverse complement strand
TTCGACTATTATTTTTACACTTTGTGTGCGTACTTAATTATTTTTGAGTTTGTTTAATATATCTATTAACTTGTATATAGTTGAACTTGGGTTGTTATAGTCAGTTAATTTTTTGGCTCTTTTTATAGCATCATCTCTCTTTATGTTTAATCTTTCCTTTAGTTTTTTGTCTATCAGTCCCTTTTTATAAGTTCTGTTTCTATTTTTTAATTCTTTTAAACAGTAAGCATTATTTGTGTTAGCTGTTTGGTTTTTATAATGAAGTAAAAACCATAATTCGATACTTGGATTAGAAACTAAAAGAATTGCGTCATCAATTTTTGAAAGTCTTTGAAGTATATTTTCTACATCTAAATCATACAACAAAAAATTCATATCCTTCTCGTCTGTAGGTTTATCTTTTTTGTAATTATTAATATATTCGGTAGTGATTTTGTTACCACTAGTTTTTGGGCGTATATGAATAGAAGGAATCCTATATTCTGTTTTTAAGAAATTAATATAGGAAACCTCTGTTTCACCTTCGCAGAAAATGAATAAAGTTGGGTTAATTTTCTTACCTCTTGGTTTTCTTCTTCTACTATTGCTACTCATTTATAAACTCAATTAATTTTTCTTTGGAATCATCAATAATTGGTATTGAATCAAAACGACCTTGTAAATACGCTTTTTCAACATTCATGGTATCTCTAAAATCACTATAATCATAGAGAGAGTATAAGTCTGAACCTCCATCAGCTTTTTTATTTACAAACCATATTTGGTCTTTTCTAAGCTTATTTAAATCTAATAAATTTGTATTATGGGTAGAAAAAATTAATTGAGCTTTATTACTTGCGTTGAAAATTTCGATAATATATTCAATAATTTTTGGGTGCAAACTATCCTCAATTTCGTCTATTAAAAGAACTTTGTTATTCTTTACTACATCAAGAATTGTTAACATAATAAAAAATAATTTTCTTGTTCCTTCTGATTCTTCACTCAAAAAGTCAAAAGCTACTTTAGGTGAAAATTTATGATACGTTTTTATTTCAAGACTTTCCATTATTGTTTCGTCAAATGTAGCTTCTTCTGTATCTAAATTTACTCGTAAGTTTTTCCCTTTTTCTTGTCTTAATGTTTGTTTAAAATCAATAATATCACTATCCGCTAATTGCAGAGCTTTTAATAATTGATGCTTATAAGTTTTTATTAAAGCATCAGCATTTCTCGTGCTATATGACAAATAATTTAATATAAATTTTTGATGAAAAAAGTTAAAAATAATTTTAGGAATATCCCTGTCCATCTGACTTGCTCTTGAAATGAACAATGTTTTATTAGAAGTGCTTTGTGCAACATCAAAAGGTCTTTTTATTACAGACGCTCCAAAAGAGTATTTTTCTTTTTTTGTTTTTCCTGCATTTTCATCTCTTTCAAAAACTTTTGCTTTTCTCCCATTTGGATAATAGTACAAACTCTCTGTAAGGATAGCTGTATTATTTAAGGAAAAAGAATATTTATATTCTATATCATTTGTAACAAATCTTATAAAATATTTACTTGGTTTATTTGAAAACCCTTTAAATTTGAATTTCTTAAAATTAAAAAGTGTGTTTTCGTTATGTCTGTGAGATTCATAAACCATAGCATTACAGAATCTAATTGCTTTAATAATGTTACTTTTCCCAGACGCATTAGCTCCGTAGATAGCAATTGTTTTTAAAATATCAATATCATCATAATGAAAGATATTGTTTGACAGAAGCTTAGATTTTGCTGTTTTAATGTTTCCAGCTCTTAAATCCAAAACCACCTCCTCATTAATAGAGAAAAAGTTACTTAAATGAATTTCTAAAACCATTTTATCTTTATAATTTGTAATTATTTTACAAATATAACCATTAAAAATTAATTTTAAATATCTTTAAGCCAAAATTTAAATATTTATATTGTTAAAGTTTTAATTAAAATAATTTGATTTAGGTGTTCGTTCTTTGTATGCCACACAACATCCTAATTGTTCATTTTTTTCATTGATAAAAAAATCAGGACTTAAAAATCACCCTTCAATCAATTTTTTATTAATTCTACTACTTGCAATCAATGCAGCAAATAATCCTAAAATAAGAATGGTAGCCATTACAATGAATAAATTTGTCCAATGAAATTCAACAGGATAGGCTAAATCTGGACGAATCATAATAGGTTCAAAAACAAGCTGAACATAAACAACTATTGAGGCAAGTATTAAGCCTACAAGCATTCCAAAAACGCTTAATAAAAAACCTTGAAGTGTAAAAATTCTCCTAATTTGAGGTACAGTTAAGCCTAAATTAAACAAGGTTTTTAAGTTTTCTCGTTTGTCTAAAATCATCATAATCATTGCGCCAATTACATTAAACAGTGCAATTACAACGATTAAAGTAGAAATTAAATAGGTAAATAAATTTTCCATATTTAACATTTTGTACGTAAGCTCATTTAATTGATGCCTTGTTTGCACTTTAAAATGTGCACCTAATTTTTTATTTAATTTATCGGCAAAAGCTTGATGATTTTTAACCTTATTCAATTTAATTTCAATAGCAGAAATCTGATTTTTTTGATAATTTAACAGCTCTTGTGCCAAAGCCAAAGTGGTAAATACATATTTTGAATCAACATCTTCTACCAATTCAAAAATTCCTCTTACTTGTGTTGTAACGGAATTAAATGAATTCATATTCAACTGTCCTTTTCCTGGTTTTACTACGTATATTTTTAAATTTTCAGTAAAAGAATATAAAGGTAAAGCCAATTTTCTAGAAATTCCTCTACCAACAACTACGCTGTTTTTTTGTTTGGGATTGATCCACTCTCCAATCGCAACAGCAGTATCCATTTTATTAACATTCAGGTAATTAAAATCAATTCCTTTAATAGTTGCTGCTTTTTGTTTATTGTCAAAATTTAGTAAAACATATTCTTCTAAAACTTTTGAATACTGTTTAATTCTATTATCGTTTAAAACGGAAGAAATCGAATCAGTCATCAAAAAAGATTTTCCTTTAACCGATGTAATCTTAATATCAGGATCAGCAGTATTCAGAAAAAATAAATTAAACGATTTTAAGCCAGAAAAAACCGATAACACAATAAACAAAGCCATAGTACCAATAATCACACCAACTGTAGCAATTTTGGTGATGATATTAATGGTAGCACTACTCGTTTTTGAAAACAAATAGCGTTTTGCAATGTATAATGGAGTGTTCATTGGCTTCTTTGGTCTTTAGTCTTTAGTCATTGGTCTTTAGACGTTGGTCTTTGGTCTTTGGTCTTTGGTCATCCGTCTTCCGTCTTCTGTCTTCTGTCTTCGGTCTTCGGTCTTCTGTCTTCGGTCTTCTGTCTTCGGTCTTCGGTCTTCAGTCTTCGGTCTTCAGTCTTCAGTCTTCTGTCTTCCCTCTTCGGTCTTCAGTCTTCAGTCTTCGGTCTTCTGTCTTCAGTCTTCCCTCTTCCCTCAACTATCTCTTCTGGCGTTTAGGTAAAATTTCTGGATGCTCAATTGGGTTTTCATCATCTCCTTTTAAAGCAGAATCAATTCCTTCTATATAATCTAAAGAATCATCGGTAAAGAATTCTAAATTTGGCATTCTTCGTAATTGATTTTTTGTTCTTTGTGCCAATTCATATCGTATGGTTTTAGCATTTTTTTTGATAGCCTCAATTAAAGAATCTCTGTGTTTACTCGGAAAAATACTTACATACACTTTTGCTTCACCCAAATCTGATGTTACATATACTTTTGTAATTGAAATTAACACTCCTTTAAGCCAATCACGTGCTTCGCCTTGCAAAATATCAATTAAATCTTTTTGCAATACACTTGCTATTTTTTTTTGTCTATTTGTTTCTTCCATACTGCAAAGTTAAGGTATTGATAATTAAAAATTAAAATTAAAAATTAAAAAAATGCTAAATTCGTAACTATACTCTCTCTTTTTCTCGCAAAGACGCAAAGACGCCAAGTTACGAGTGAAAAAGCTTAAAAACTAAATTACTTTGGCTCAACTAGTAAATTGCGTTGATGTGAATTTATTAACCACAAAGACCACAAAGTTTCTACACAAGGTACACAAAGCTGTATGAGTTATTAAAATCAAACAACAAGTCCAAAAAAAATATTAAAGATATGTTTTTGTATATATGCGATAATTTTCCCGAACAGCTTTGTGAACTTAGTGCCTTCTTAGTGTACCTTGTGGTTA
>CAZYKN010000216.1:0-4246 GCA_964648135.1 uncultured Flavobacteriaceae bacterium | reverse complement strand
TGCAAAGATACTCCCTATTATTAATATGACAATGACTTTTTTGAATTTATTTTTATAAAATTGTTCTTTAAATCGTATCTTGCTTAGTACCACAATGATAAATACTGATATATCTATTATAGTAACTTTTTTAACTAATGCTTTTTTTGTTTTTACTAGATTGACAATGATTTTTTTGAAATCAAAAAGATTTAATCTGTTTTTTATGCATATATATTAAGGTATATTTTTTAGTGTTTACTAAATATACAATAGTAAAGTGTCATTATTGAATTCAACATATTAAAAAAAAATTCCATACTAAACTAACCATTTTTTTGCATTCACAAAGCTTTCCAACCATGGTGTAATTTCGTCATTGATTCTTTCTTGTGGATAGTTTGCCCAGTTCCATGGAAAGGTTGAACGCTCTAAATGTGGCATTATAACGGTATGGCGACCACAATCGCTAGTTAAAAAAGCTGTATTAAAATCAGATCCATTTGGATTTGCAGGAAATTCTTCATATCCATATTTTGCTACAATATTGTATTTGTCTTCTGCATAAGGAAAAGAAAATTTTCCTTCTCCATGAGCTGCCCAAATTCCGAGTTTTGAACCTGCCAAAGTTTTGAACATTACTGAATTATTTTCTTGTATTTCTACTGATGTAAAATTACATTCAAATTTACCACTATCATTATGCAACATTTTTGGTTTTTCTTGATGATTTGGATTGATTAAACCCAATTCAATAAACAACTGACAACCGTTACAAACCCCTAAAGACAAAGTGTCTTCTCTTTTAAAGAAATTATCTAGGGCTGTTTTTGCTTTGGTATTGTATAAAAATGCTCCAGCCCAACCTTTTGCCGAACCTAAAACATCGGAATTTGAAAATCCACCTACTGCCACAATAAATTGCACATCTTCTAAATTTTCTCGTCCTGAAATTAAATCAGTCATGTGAATGTCTTTTACATCAAAACCAGCTAAATACATGGCATACGCCATTTCTCGTTCACTGTTTGAGCCTTTTTCTCTGATAATAGCGGCTTTTGGACGAAGCCCATTTTTCGTCTTCTTTAAAGGAAGAGACTTAGTCTTTAATAAGTTTAATTCTGTTGGTTTTCCTAAAATAGTTTCAGACAACTTACCTGAAAAATGTTTTGGAAATTGAAATTGTAAGGGTTGATTTTTATAATTAGAAAAACGTTCTTGTGCTTTTATTTTTCCTGATTGATGTTGATCTAACAAATAAGAAGGTTCATACCAAATATCACGGTATTCTTCTATGTTAAATGTTAATTTTTCTTCGTTAAAATCAATACTTAAAAAAGGAATATCATCTACTGTTCCTATTTCAAAAAATGCTATTTGGTTTTCTGTTAATATAGTAGCTACTTTATCTATTTCTTTTATTTGAAGGATTATTCCACTATTTTCTGCAAATAGCAAGTGTATTAAATCCTTTGCTTCAATATCTGACAAATTAATGTTTGCACCTAAATTTACATCGGCAAAACACATTTCTAACAAGGTGGTGATCATTCCTCCAGCAGAAATATCGTGTCCTGCTATTACTAAATCATCCTTAATCAATTTTTGAACGGTATTGAATGCTTTTTTAAAGAAAGTTGCGTCTTTAATTGTTGGTGTCTCCTCTCCTATTTTAGATAAAGTTTGAGCAAAACTTGAACCTCCTAATTTATAATCATCTTGTGAAAAATTAATATAAATAATACTTGAATCAATTCCTTTTTTAAAGACAGGTTCTACTACTTTTTTAATATCGGAACACTGTGCCGTAGCAGAAATAATCACCGTTCCAGGAGCAATGACATCAAAATTAGTATATTTCTGTTTCATAGACAAGGAGTCTTTCCCTGTTGGAATATTGATTCCTAAAGCGATGGCAAAATCAGCTACAGCTTCAACAGCATGATACAAACGAGCATCTTCTCCAGGGTTATTACAAGCCCACATCCAATTAGCTGATAAGGAAACTGAATTCAAATTTTCCTCTAAAGGCGCAAAAATGATATTGGTTAAAGCTTCGGCAATAGCATTTCGACTACCTGCAACTTCATCAATGAGTGCAGAAATTGGCGCATGACCAACCGAGGTAGCAATGCCTTTTTCGCCTTGATAATCTAGTGCCATCACACCAACATCATTAAGTGGTAATTGAAGCGTTCCGCAAGTTTGTTGTTTAGCAACTTTACCTGTAACACAACGATCTACTTTATTGGTTAGCCAGTCCTTACACGCTACAGCTTCTAATTGTAATACGTTTTGGACATATTGATACATCTTCTTTTTATTATATTGAATTGCTTTATATTTTCGTTGAATGGTTTGATCTTCCATCACGGTAATTGGCGATGAACCAAACATATCTGCCAAATCTAAATCAATTGGGTTTTTAGAATTTCTTCCTTTAAAGGTAAAACGCATATCATTGGTTACTTTTCCAACTTCGTACATTGGAGCACGTTCACGAGATGCAATATTTTTTAGTAATTCAATATTTTTTTTATCGATGACCAATCCCATTCTTTCTTGTGATTCGTTACCAATAATTTCCTTATCGGATAAGGTTTTATCACCAATAGGCAATTTATCAACATGGATGATTCCTCCTGTTTCTTCAACCAATTCCGATAGGCAATTCAAATGACCACCAGCACCATGATCGTGAATAGAAACGATTTTATTATCGCTTTCTACCATAGCTCTAATGGTATTGGCAACTCTTTTTTGCATTTCTGGATTAGAACGTTGCACTGCATTGAGTTCAATTGCGTTAGAAAAAGCACCAGTATCTGCCGATGAAACCGCTGCTCCACCCATACCAATTCGGTAATTATCACCTCCTAAAATTACGATAACATCCTCTTTTTTAGGTTTATCTTTTAAACTGTCTTTTTCTTTTCCATAACCAATACCTCCTGCTTGCATAATCACTTTATCATAACCTAATTTTCTATCTTGCGTATCATTTTCAAAAGTTAAAACCGAACCACAGATTAAAGGTTGTCCAAATTTATTTCCAAAATCTGATGCTCCATTAGACGCTTTAATCAAAATATCTAAAGGAGATTGATATAACCACGGTCTTGCTGGCATTTGTTGTTCCCATTCTTTTGGACTTGTTCTGGAATACGAAGTCATATAAACCGCTGTTCCTGCTAATGGCAAAGAGCCTTTTCCTCCTGCTAAACGGTCTCTAATTTCACCACCAGAACCTGTTGCTGCACCATTAAAAGGCTCAACAGTTGTTGGGAAATTATGGGTTTCGGCTTTAAGTGATATCACAGATTTAAAATACTTTTCTTGATAAAAATCGGCTTTATCAAAGCGTTTTGGTGCAAATTGTTTGATGGTTGGTCCTTCAATAAATGCTACATTATCTTTATATGCAGAGATTAATCCTTCAGGTTTTTGAACCGAAGTATTTTTAATCATTTTAAATAAGGTATTGGGCTTGGTTTTACCATCAATTATAAATTTACCATTAAAAATTTTATGCCTGCAATGTTCTGAATTGACTTGTGAAAATCCAAATACTTCTCCATCGGTTAATTTTCTATTTAATTTTTTGGATAAATTTTCTAGATACTGAATTTCTTCCTTATTTAAAGCCAATCCTTCTTTTTGGTTATATTCTTCAATAGTATCAATTTCTAAAATAGGTTCAGGTTTAATATTTAGTAAAAACACTTCCTGATTGAGCTCTTTATATAAAGAGGAAGTCATTTTATCATAAGAAACCTGCTTGTTTTCAACTTTTAAAAATTGCTCTATTCTTAAAATTCCCACAATTCCCATATTAATGGTAATTTCTACAGCATTGGTACTCCAAGGCGTAATCATTTCTTTTCTTGGACCTAGAAAATATTGATTTTGTATTTGCTGTGTTTCAAGAAATTGGGCATCTCCAAAGAGCCATTGCAATTTTTGAATGTTAGTGGTTGATAATTTTTGCTTGGTTTCTACTGTAAAAACAGTATTGTTTACTTGGAAAAATAAAATCATTAGTTATATGATGAAGAATTAGTTATGTTAAAAAGCAAAAGTAAAACAAATTAATAATCCATTTTTTAATTGTTAATAACAAAGGAAAAGTTATGTTGTTTAATTAACCCTAGTAGGGTTTTGTATGGAGTAATACTTGAAATTTGATTGATAAATAGGATGATGTTTTTTTAATTAACCCTACTAGGGTTTTGAACCCTAGTAGGGTTTTGTATGGAGTAATACTTGA
>CAZYKN010000215.1:2066-4282 GCA_964648135.1 uncultured Flavobacteriaceae bacterium | reverse complement strand
TCAAACAACAACTGACTAAGTGTTGCGCTAGCTCCTAAATTTTGTTTTGTTCCAAAAGAAATTTCTGCAAACTCACCATCTGGAGCCATAGGATTAAAAATTTTGGCAGGAATTAGTGAAACAGGTTGTTCTATAAAATTTTGATAATCAACACTTGCGCTAATTTGTGGTAAACCCATGGTTGTGGTTTCCCATTTTTTATGTTTTGCAGCTTTAATAGCTAAATCGGCATTTTTTATGGCATACGTATTTTTTACCGCATAATCTACTGCTTGTGAAAGTGTAAATTCTTCCTGTGCTAAACTGGTAAAACCTACCAATAAACCGATTAATAATAAGATGTTATTTTTCATTTGATTGTACTATTTTTTCTAATATTTTAATTCCTTTTGATGTTGCAATGGCTCTAATATGGTACTCTAAGTATTCGGTTTGTAACTCCTGCATATTTTCTATTCCTTTTGGGAAGAGTTCTATGTCTTTAATCATGGTAGTTCCGCTAAAATAAATTCGTGAAATAAAATCTAAGTCCATTTCTTTACGGAAAAGACCTTCTTTAATACCACGATGTAGGTTTTCTTGTACACATTCGTTCATTACTTCAAATTGTTTGTGTTGCAACTCGTGAAAAAACTTAGGATAATATTTTTTTAGTTGGAATAATGGTGAAGATTTTTCACTTTTTAAGTGATTTAACACAAAATCTTTAATTTCAAATAATTCCTCTATTGGATTTTTATTAATGGCACAAATTAAATCAATTCCTTCACTTACTTGATGAAATACATCGAGTACACAAGCACGTACTAACTCATCTTTTTTCTTGTAAAACGCGTAAATTGTCTTTTTTGATATGGCTAATTTTTCAGCAATATCATCCATAGTAACGCTTTTAAAACCGTAGGTTAAGAACAATTCGTTTGCTTTATTTAGTATTTTTTCTTTCATAATTAGGCTGCAAATATACAACATGGAAACTTTAAAAACAAAAAAAGTTTCCAAAGTTTTTATAAGATTTTTTTATCTTTTATTTTTTGATGTGAGTTTTTGGTATTGGGCTTAATTTTGGTATTGTAATAATAAAATTAAGCCTAAATTTAGTATTATAATACTAAATTTAGGCTTAAAATTGGTATTTTAAATTTATTTTATTATGTTTGTACTTTCTTAATTTAATCAGTTATGTATTATAGAACAATAACAAAGAACATAGAAGAATGGCTGCAATCTAATGAAATTATCATTTTGTATGGTGCCAGACAAGTAGGTAAAACTACGTTGTTGGAACATATAGTTTCTAAAACGGAAGCTTCTATAGTTTATAATTGTGAATTACTACAAGTAGCAGAAATTTTAGAAAGTCAAAATTTAAGTCAGATAAAATTATTGTTAGAAAACTACAAATTAGTAGTATTTGACGAGGCACAAGTCATATCAAATATTGGCAAAGTTCTTAAACTTATTTATGATGATAAATCAATTACTACCAAATTAATTGTTACAGGTTCAAGTAGTTTTGAGTTAGCCAATAAGATTGTTGAGCCTTTAACAGGAAGAAATATAACGTTCAAACTTTTTCCGTTATCTCTTACAGAAATTAAAAGTAAGCACAATTGGTTGTGGCTTAAAGAAAATATAGAACAATTGCTAATTTATGGATCTTATCCAGGAATAATTGATTTAAAAATCAGTCAAAAAAAAATAAAATTAGCACAGTTAGCTTCAGATTATTTGTATCAAGATGTATTGAGTTATCAAAATTTACGCAATCCTAATTTATTAAGAAAACTGTTAAAAGCTTTGGCTTTACAAGTAGGTTCACAAGTATCGTATAATGAATTGGCAAATTTACTTAAGGTAAATGCAAAAACGGTTGAAAAATATATCGATTTATTAGAGAAAAGCTTTGTTATATACGCCTTACCATCGTTTAGTAAAAACATACGTAGCGAAATTAAAAAATCTAAAAAATTCTTTTTTTATGATTTGGGAATTCGGAATGCTATTTTAAATAATTTTTCTAAGCTTGAAAACCGTAATGATGTAGGAATGCTTTGGGAGAATTTTTGTATTAATGAGATTATTAAAAAGGATGTTTATGCTATGGTAAATTCAGAATTTTATTTTTGGAGAACTTATGATGGAGCAGAAATTGACCTTATTAAAACCAATCAAGGCAAAATATTTGCCTATGAATTTAAGTGGAATGCAAATAA
>CAZYKN010000215.1:0-1966 GCA_964648135.1 uncultured Flavobacteriaceae bacterium | reverse complement strand
AACACTATCTTTGTTAAAAATATTAAACATTGAATTTAGCAGCTTACAAAGAAGAATTTTTAGCTTATTTGGAAAAAGAAATCCAAGTTAAAGAGCCTAAAAATCTATACGAACCTATACAATATATCCTTCAAATAGGAGGAAAGCGACTAAGACCTTTACTTACTTTAGTGAGTTGTCATTATTTTAAAGGTCAATATAAAGACGCTTTGCCAGCAGCTTTAGCCATTGAAGTTTTCCATAATTTTACCTTAGTGCATGATGATATTATGGACGAAGCACCAATCCGTAGAGGAAAAACAACCGTTCATAAAAAATGGGATTTAAACAGAGGTATTCTTTCTGGAGATGCTATGATGTTGATGACCAATCAGCTAATGGAATATTACGAGCCTAAAAAGTTTAAAAATTTGATGGTGCTTTTTAATAAAACTGCGTTAGAAGTTTGTGAAGGACAACAATACGATGTAGATTTTGAAAGCAGAAACGATGTAAGTATTCCAGAATACCTTAAAATGATTACCTATAAAACAGCAGTTTTGGTTGCGTGTAGCTTAAAAATGGGAGCTATAATTGCTAATGCTGAGGTAAACGATGCCAATTTAATTTATGATTACGGATTGCAACTAGGTATTGCTTTTCAGTTACAAGATGATTATTTAGATACATTTGGCGATGCTGCTACCTTTGGAAAGCAAATTGGTGGCGATATTTTAGAAAACAAAAAAACCTATTTATACCTTAAATTATTAGAAGTTATTTCTGATGAAGACAAACTAATTTTACTGAATTGGTTTAACACTAAAGAAAAATCCGTTGAAAAAATACAAGCAGTTACTAACTTGTATAAAAAATACGGTATTCCCGAAATGATTAAACAAGAAATTGATATTTATACACAATCCTCTTATCAAAGTTTACAAAATACTTCTATGAGCAAGGAAGGAAAGGATTTTTTTACACAATTAGGAAACGATTTATTAAAACGTACAGTTTAATAATCGTACTACTTTATATACTTTGTAGTTAATTATATTCAAACCAAATGAATTTACCAAAAATAACCAACAATCAAGAATTGTTAAATGAGATTGAAGCTACTTCTTTATATCAAGATTTGGTGAATCAGTTAAATAAAGATTTTGAAATTATTGGTACAGCAGTCAATTTTTCTGAAACTGAAAATCCACAAGATTTATGGGAATTTTTGCAAGAAGTCATCGCAACTTTATTAGAAAAACACTTTGATGTGTTTTTAAATCTACTGTATAGAATTGATATTGATGAAAATCAAATTAAAACCATCATCAACCAAATGGGAGCAGATACAGAACAACAAATTGCTTTTGTAATCTTAAAAAGAGAATGGAAAAAAGTGTGGTTTAGAAAATTTTATTCTTTTTAGAGAGAGAAAAGAAAATAGAGAATAGAAAAAAGAAAAGCTCAACTTGTAAATTGCGTTGATGGAAATTTATTAACCACAAAGACCACAAAGTTTCTACACAAGGTACACAAAGCTGTATGTGATACCAATTCTATTTCAAAATGCTAAATAAATTTGAAATATTTTTTTAGCGTATTTTAATGTTGAATTGGTATGAGTTATTAAAATCAAACAATAAGTCCAAAAAATCACTAAACAAATATTTTATATATGGAATAATTTTTCCGTACAGCTTTGTGAACTTTGTGCCTTCTTAGTGTCCCTTGTGGTTAATTTAACAACACAATTTACAAGTTGAGCCAAAAGAAAATAGAAAAAAAGAAAGGCGTTTTTACCGTATCAAGCCAATTAATCTATGTAAAGCTATTGTGCCTATGTGTTTAATATTTTCAAATTTTTAACTAAAAAATTAGTTTAAACTAAATATTTAGTTTATGTTTGCATTATAAAACTAAAAACTTAGTTGTAAAATGAACAAACAATTAACCAAAGCAGAAGAGCAAATTATGCAAGTATTATGGA
>CAZYKN010000214.1:0-4303 GCA_964648135.1 uncultured Flavobacteriaceae bacterium | reverse complement strand
TATTCTTTATAATTTGATTCTAATAATTTAAATTCAAAAACTTTATTAGTTACAACAAGTGATTGGCAATCACAATCGTGATTATAATCTTTTTTTAGTTTAACAATTACAGTATATTTCAAACCTAAATCTGTATATTCTTGCGAATAAATAGAAGTGGTTAATATAAAAGTAAATAGAACAAAGTATTTTTTAATTTTCATAACTATATTATTTTCTTGGCACAACATTACCGTTAATTACTTTAAAAGTAGTTTTTTTTATTGCTCCATTTTTTGAGAAAGGTATTGTAAAAGTAGCATTTACTCCATAGACTGTATTTACTTTTACACCATTTTTATAAATTATATTTTTAGTACGAGGAGCATCTTTGGTTGATACTCCTACACCTCTTTCCCAGCCACCATTCATTGTTTTTTCTTTCTTGATTGAATTCATATGGCTTGAACCCTTTTCTCCATATTTTTTATGATTACCTTGCTGGTACTCAAATTCCTCCATAGAAATCAGTGATTTCCTTAATACCTTCTTTATTATTACTGCTACATGAAACGTTAGTAATAAATAATGATAAAAAAAATAAATTCTTTAAATACATTCTCATTTTATGTTATTTTTAATTGTTTCGCTTATGCACCACTATCAGTATGAGTTAAAATCATAATCATATAAATTAGTGTTAATTGGTTATATTCATTTTTATTTTTAAAGATAATTTTATAGTCATAAGACGTCCATTTACTCTTTACTTTAGCATATAAAGTATCATTTAAATAAATTTTATATGCGTTTTTATAAGGAAAATCAAATGATAAAAAGGTATTTTTTATCATTATTGTGTCGTTATTCACATTTAATATGAACATATTTTTTCCAAAATTTAATTTAAAATTAAGATTATGAAATATAATTTGAATTTTTTTTGTAAACTTAAATAATTTGTATCTATACTTAAAAATCATTTCATTATTGCTGTTAAATATAGTAACAATATATGATAATACACTTTCATTTGATCTAACACCTCTATATAATATTTTTTCACTCTCATTCTCAGTGATAGTAAATATACTTTTTCTTAACTCAATATTATAAATCATAAATTGAATCCTACTTTTAAATCAACTTTAACACCTAATATTAAACTTGCTTTCATTCCAAAATCTACTCCAACAAATGTTTTTCCTTTTTGATTTATTTTAGTATAGCCTTTTAATGATGGTTTAACATTAAATGATGAGTATTTATCACCACCTAATGTTTTTCCAGAAACTTTAGGTCCCAATGCTACTTCATACTCAACTTTACCACCTTCAAAACTTATATCATTATGTACATAATCAACTTTAACACTACCACCCATTCTTACACCGTTTACCTTTTCTTCTGTACCAACACTTATTTTCGCAAAAGTATGCATTTTTAAATCTGTTTCTGAAATAGAAAAATTTTTTTCGTTTGAATTTTCAAAAATAGAGGCTTTGTAAGTGTTTCCTTCAGTTACAGCAACTCCTAAGTCAATCCCTCCAAGCTTATTTTTCTGTGATATCTGAAATCCAACACTAGGTGTTACTGAAACTTCTGCAACACCATGATTTTGAACATAATTTATAGCTTTTGAAATATTATTTTTCACATATGAATAGGTTGCTTTTAATTCATCAATTCCACAACAATCTGGAGCCATCCCATCAGGATCCACCAACATAATAGGATTGTTTAGCGTATAGTTATAAGGGTTAAATGCTGGGTATTTTTCTAGTAAAGGGTCAACACTCATCCATTGGCTTACACTAGGGTCGTAATATCTTGCACCGTAATAATACCAACCTGTTTCTTGGTCTAGTTCTTTAGCGTTAAATTTATAACGGCTACTAAACTCTGCTGTTGTGCTGTGTTGGGAAGCCATTTCTAAGTTTTGTGAAACGGATAATTTGTTAATCATGCTAGATGATTGGTTGTTCATTATAAAAAAAATTAAAGGGCTAAGTTAGTAAAATTTGTATTTGATAGGCTGTGATTTAATTATTTTTTAAGGGCAAATTCTTACTGTTGCTATGTGATTCCTGCGAAGGTAGAAGTTTTAAGCAATTTCTAATACCAATTCTATTTCAAAAGATTCCTGCCTTCGCAGGAATGACAAGTGAAATCAACTTTAATACAAAAAAATATTCCTATTTATTTTTCCTCTTTTCCAACTCAATAATTTCTAAATTTTGAATATTGTTTTTATCAATTTCAAAACGAACCATGGTTCTTACCGTATGAATTCCGTATTTACCAACTGCTCCTGGATTTATATGTAAGAGTTGTAGTTTTTTATCATACATCACTTTTAAAATGTGTGAATGTCCAGAAATAAATAAATTAGGTGGATTTTTTTTAAGTTGCTCTCTAATTCTAAAATCGTATCTGTTTGGATATCCTCCAATATGTGTCATCCAAACTTTTACTTGCTCTATGGTAAATTTTGCGTCAAGCGGAAAAGATTTTCGCACCGTAACATCATCAATATTTCCATAAACAGCTCTTAGTGTGGTGTGTTTTTGAATGGTATCTGTTACATTAATATTACCAATATCTCCAGCATGCCATACCTCATCTGCTGCTTTAATGTGTTTAAGCATCTGATCGTCAATATGACTGTGAGAATCTGATAATAATAAAATTTTTTTCATTGATTTATTTTATTACGCACACCGTGAATTTATTACGCACACCGTAACTTCGAGTCACGGTGTGAGTAAAAAATATGTGAGGTTTGTTATCGTTTTAATATTCAAAAATACCAAATTCACTTTTAATGGTTAATTTTTTTGTGTTGCTTTCTTCAACATAGCCTATAATTTGTGCAGCCACATTAAAACTGTTTGATATTTTAATAATGCTTTCTGCAATTTCTTTAGGAACGTACAATTCCATTCTATGACCCATATTAAAGACTTGATACATTTCTTTATAATTGGTGTTTGATTCTTTTTGTATGAGTTTAAACAAAGGCGGAACTTCAAATAAATTATCTTTTACAACGTGTAAATTGTCTATAAAATGTAAAATTTTTGTTTGTGCTCCTCCGCTACAATGCACCATTCCGTTAATCTCTTTACGGTGTTTTTCTAGAATTTTTTTGATGATTGGTGCATAGGTTCTTGTTGGTGATAAAACTAATTTTCCAGCATCTAAAGAAACGTTTTCAATAGCATCAGTTAGTTTGGTATTACCAGAATATACTAAGTTATCTGGGATTTGAGAATCATAACTTTCAGGATATTTTTTGGCTAAATACTTTGAAAACACATCATGCCTTGCTGAGGTTAATCCGTTTGAACCCATTCCTCCATTATATTGCGTTTCATAAGTTGCTTGACCAAAAGATGCCAATCCAACAATTACATTTCCTGCTTTAATATTGGCGTTATCTATAATTTCTTTGCGTTTTATTCTTGCGGTAACAGTAGAATCTACTATAATGGTTCTTACCAAATCTCCTACATCGGCAGTTTCTCCACCAGTTGAGTGAATAGTTACACCATGCGATTTTAGATTGCTTAGTAACTCTTCCGTTCCGTTAATGATAGCTGAAATAACTTCTCCTCCAATCAAATTTTTATTTCTTCCAATAGTTGATGAGAGTAAAATATCATCGGTTATACCAACGCATAATAAATCATCTATATTCATAATAAGCGCATCTTGTGCTATTCCTTTCCATACAGAAACATCTCCAGTTTCTTTGTAGTACATATATGCTAAAGCGGATTTTGTTCCTGCGCCATCTGCGTGCATTACCACACAATAATCTTCATCATGAGTTAAATAATCTGGTACTACTTTACAAAAAGCTTTTGGAAATAAACCTTTATTAATGTTTTTAATTGCTTGGTGTACCTCTTCTTTTGAGGCAGAAACGCCTCTTAAATTATATCTATTAGAACCATCCATTTTTAGAATATTTTGTTAATGTAAAATTAAACTATAAACAAAAAGCATCCACTTAAAAGTGAATGCTTTTTACATTTATTATTAACAGTTTGTTATTTATGGCTCTACTGTAAATTTAATGGGTAATTTATACTGATACTTAAAAATCTAATAATTAGTATAATATCTTATTTGTTCATTTTTTTCATTGATAAAAAAACGAACCAAAAAAATCTAGGCTTACGAAAGCTAATCTAAATTTATCATTCAGCATCTAAATTTTCTGAACTCGTTCCGTTGTAATATTTATTCTAATAATCATAAATATATTAACGGAACTCAAACAGCAGAAAATTTTAAGATACTATCATTTCAAATTTTA
>CAZYKN010000213.1:2659-4327 GCA_964648135.1 uncultured Flavobacteriaceae bacterium | reverse complement strand
CTAATAACAGACGTGTGGAAATTAAAGTGATACAGAATTAGGATTATGGTTAATTTATGGTCTGTATAAAACAGTATAAATGCGATTGGTTCTACAAAACCCATTACTTTTACATGGCTGATTTAGTTCACGCTTGGTCTTTCTGACTGCTCATCGTATTGTTTATTAGCAATAGTTTCTTTTTAAATAATACTCAGTTTTATTTTTAAAATCATCTTTCCACTTTGCATAGTTAAATCCATATCGTTCTTGGAATGAAGTAGTTTCGCTAGACATCATTAAAGCATAATTTTGTTCTAATAATAATGCTTTTTTGTAATTTCCATTTTCAAATAGTTCATTCATTATTTTTCTTAGAACACCATAAATGGGATTCTCCTTTGCTCCACCAAATTTAAAAACTAAATTATTTTTTTGTTTAATTAAAGGATGGTTTTCAAATTTAGATGTAGGCTTTAAATTTTTAATTAACCTTATTGTATTTTCAGAAGGTAACCCAAAAGCCCAATTTGATAAAAACGCATTAATAATAGAGCTCTGGAATTCGTTTTCTCTTCCTAAACGCTTTTGCTGTACAGCTAATTTTAGCCATACACCACTTAATTCTCCAAAATAATTTATACCTAATTTATATTGTTCAATTGCATTTTTAGGATTGTTATTTTTCACATACTCATTTCCTTTATTTACATATTCAAGTATAAAATTTGTGTCCGAAATTTCATTTTCACCCCAATCATAGTCGTTTAATTCATACCATTCAAGAAATTTGTTCAAATTCGAAAATCTAGGTGTAATAATTCCTTTATCGTGTTCCATTTCACAAATTATTGGATATTCATTTTCTTTTCCAAATTCCCAATATAAACCAAAATAATCACCATTTCCTAGACACGCTTCATCAAACATTAAAAATCCATTTGGTGGATATGCACCTTTTTCAATTTCTGAATTAACAGTTATTTTCTTAATTTTTTCTGGTTTTTTCATTGGTTTTTAATGATTACTAACGATAATATATCCACAATTCCTAACAAACTCAGTCTAAATAACAACTTTAAATAAGCATCATTAAACTATTCATACTGTTATTTTTATCTATTGAATATTAATTTATACTACACTAATTTTCACATGTAACCCAAAACAAGTTTTAGCACAGAATTAATCATTAAATTCTTTAAAAATAAAATCCATTAAACGTTCTTTGTCATTGATTACTTCTTCTAAAGAAATAGATGTTTCTGTACGAATAACTCCTTGAATTTCATCTAAATTAAAAATAATTTGTTTAGCGTGTTTTGTATTTCTTGCTCTAATTTTACAGAATAGTGCAAATTTACCAGTAGTTAAATGAGTTACAGTAACTTCTGGAATTTTTTTAATTTCTTTAATTATTGAAGGAAAACTAGAAGAATTATCTACATATAAGCCTACATAAGCTATAAAAGTATAATTCAGTTTTTCATAATCAATAATAAGTGTAGAGCCTTTAATAACGCCCAAATCCTCCATTTTTTTTACACGAATGTGTATTGTACCTGCAGACACAACCAATTCCTTAGCAATATCAGTAAAAGGTGTTCTACTATTCTGAATTAATTTTTGAAGTATTTGATGATCGAGCTCGTCTAATTTTATCTTTAGCATTTTTTTGTTGTTAGTTTC
>CAZYKN010000213.1:0-2559 GCA_964648135.1 uncultured Flavobacteriaceae bacterium | reverse complement strand
TTAAAACAATTTCAAAATTTTTCTTTTCATTAATTGGTATTTCAAAATAAGATTTATAATTTGGTCTAATGCTTGTTGAAATAGCACCTAACCCTGAGATTAAAGCCAAAAAATTATATTTTCTAGTTTCTTCTCTATCAAAATCTAAAGGAAAGTGTCCTGCTTCAATTAATATCGTATTAAAACCTGCTTTTTGAAAATTATCACCTGTTGCTGTTGGGTAAAATTCATCTGTAAAGCGTCCTATTTGATTAGTAATATAGGGTTTTAGAGCATTATTCATCGCTACAATAATCTCCATCGTTTTTTTTCTACCTTTTGTTACTGCTCTACTTACATCTTCAGAAGGTGCTAAAAAAGATAATGTTGCTGGATGATGTTCTTTTCCAACAGAAAATAAATCCCTTTGATCATGTAAATTAAAGCAAAAATTAGGTTTAAAATTATGTATAAAAGTGTTTAAAAGCTTACTTTCAGGAGCTTTTAGATCTATTGCATCACGATTTAAGTCGATGTTTTGAGCATTTTCACGTGTAAACGCTTCCGCACCATCAGGATTAAGCATTGGTATAATAACTAATGTGCAATGTTTTAAAATAGTCTTGCTACTCTCTTTAAAATCTAACGGTTCAACAAGGAAATTTAACAAATCAAAGACAGATTTAGTACCAGTACATTCGTTTCCGTGCATTTGAGACCAAATTAGGACTTTTATTTTCCCAGTTCCAACTGTTATTTTATATATTGGTCTCTTAAGAAAAGAATATCCTAAAACTGATTTTTTGAATCCTATTTTATTAATTAAAGGTAAAATTGATTCTAAAGTAATCCTTCTTCCTTTAATTTTTTGCTCTTTGTATTTTATGTAATTATCTATAAGCATTACTGTTCAATTTTAAAGTTACAAATGTAAACAATATTAAATTTACAAATGTAACCAACAAATGCGTTAATAAATTTTACATTTGTAATAGATTTTAATCAATTATATATGACAAATTACTGACGAAGTGTTCATTTTTAGGCTAAAAATATTTAACTGACTTAAATATCTAATATTCAGTAATTAAAATGTATTTATGTAAATTAATAGTTTACGTAATATTTACCTATTTATAAGAAAATAATCACAATTGTTGCATAGGTTATTCCTTTTTGTTACATTTGTAATCAATAAACAAGTTTACAATGATAAACAATACGGAGTTCTCAAAAAGACTAAAAAAAATCTTAGATTACTATCAATTATCCGCTTCTCAATTTGCAGAAAAGATAAAAGTACAACGCTCAAGTATTTCACACCTACTCTCTGGACGAAATAAACCAAGCTTAGATTTTGTATTGAAAGTGCTTGAAAATTTTGAAGAAGTAGAATTGTATTGGTTATTAAACGGTAAAGGGAGTTTTCCAAAAAAAAATAAAAAAGAGGACTACCCTACTTCACTATTTGACGAAAATAAATCGGACATAGAAGATTCTATCTCTAAAATTCAAACGAACCCATCTAGTGCTTTAGAACAAAATACTCCTATTCAAAATAAAATAAATGAAATTGATAAAATAGTCATCTTCTATAAAGATGGTACATTTAAACAATATAATGAGCTCTAATTTCTATATCTGCTTTTTTTATACAATTAAAAGATATTGATTAAAATTATAATTCTGATTTTCAAATAATTAATTTATTTTTTATTCCAATTATTTATCTTATCTTTGCACCCGAAAATTAACAAGCAACTAACAACGCCTTTTAAATTTTCAACAATGAAGAAAAAGTATATATATAGTGTAGCTCTCTTAGCCTTAATTATTTTAAGTCAATTAGTACTACCAACAAATAAGATTGTAATTTATAACAAAGCGGATAAAAACACAATCGCCACAGTGCAAACTCTTGAAGAGTTTAATAAGGAAGCTAATTTTCCTGCTTTACATAAATCATTTATTGCTTTTAAGGAAGCTTTGGCTTTTAAAGAGTCTCAAGGAAATTATAATTGTGTAAACTCTTTAGGCTATCTAGGTAAATATCAATTTGGTAGAACTACTTTAGAGCGATTTAAAATCTATAATACTAGAGGGTTCTTAAAAGATTCTGAATTACAAGAAGATGTTTTTGTAGCTTTATGTTCTGTAAACAAATGGATTTTAAGAAAAGATATTAAAAGAAAAGTAGGAAAACGGATGAACGGAATTCTAATTACTGAATCTGGTATATTAGCAGCATCTCACCTTGCTGGTGCAGGAAATGTAAAAAAATATTTACGAAGTAATGGTTCTGAAAATTTTAAAGATGCCTACGGAAGTAATATTGCATACTATATGAGAAAATTTGCAGGTTACGATACTTCTCATATTCCTGCTAATAAGAAAGCTAAGATTTAATTAGCAACTCTTTGCTACTTGTAAATTTTCCCACAGATTGCACAGATTAACCAAATAACTATGTTTTATATGTTCCTATGTGTTAAAAGCCACGAATTACACAGATTTACACGAATTACTTGATGATAAAAATTCTCACAAATTACTATGTTTTCTATGTGTCTATTGTGGTTT
>CAZYKN010000212.1:0-4329 GCA_964648135.1 uncultured Flavobacteriaceae bacterium | reverse complement strand
AAGTACGATACGCTTCTAGTCCTAAAGAAGTAAAAAAAATGAACACCAAACAATAAAGAAAAGAATTTTTAATTAAAAAGGTAATGCATATAAACACTATAAAATGGATATATTCTCATTATGATAGATATATGACTGCCGGAATTGTACCAACAAAAGCTATTTCTTTAGAAACAGTTGCCCCTTTAAAAGCCAACTATTTTTTAGAGAGAAGAGAGTTAGGAATTATCAATATTGGTGAAACAGGAACCGTAATAGTTGATGGTAAAACATACCAATTAGACAATAAAGAAGCTTTGTACATTGGTAGAGGTGTTAAAGAAGTTATTTTTAATAGTATTTCATCAAAAAAACCAGCGAAATTTTATTTAAACTCAACACCTGCACACACTTCATATCCAACTAAAAAAATTGGTAAAGATGAAGCCGAGGTTGTAGAGTTAGGAAGTTTAGAAACCTCAAATGACCGCATTATCTATAAACTTATTGTAAATAGTATTGTAAAAACATGTCAATTACAAATGGGAATGACCGAACTTAAAACAGGTTCTGTTTGGAACACCATGCCAGCTCATAGTCACGATAGACGAATGGAGGTTTATTTTTATTTTAATGTGCCAGCTGGTCAAGCAGTCTCACACTTTATGGGGAAACCTCAAGAAACAAGACATATTTGGATGCAAAATGAACAAGCAGTTATTTCACCACCTTGGTCTATTCATGCAGGTGGAGGAACTAGCAGTTATGTTTTTATTTGGGGAATGGCTGGTGAAAACTTAGATTATGGTGATATGGATCATTGTAAAATAACAGAACTTAGGTAATTAATAAAGTGAGAGAAAAAACTTTGTGTATTTCTGTGAAACAAAATAATAAATTATAAACATTGCGACCATTGCGAAACCTTTGCGACCGTTGCAGTTAAAACAAAAGAATGAAACTATTCAATTTAGAAAATAAAATAGCCTTAATAACTGGCGGAACTCATGGTTTGGGAATGGCAATGGCTAAAGGTCTAGGTGAAGCTGGTGCAACATTAATTATTAATGGTAATTCATCCCAAAAAAAAATAAATAATGCTGTGGCTCAATATAAATCTTGGGGCTTAAAAGCCTATGGCTATAAATTTAATGTAACTGATGAGTTTCAGGTTATCAATGCAATCACTAAAATAGAAAAGGAAATAGGAGCGATTGATATTTTAGTAAATAATGCAGGAATTATTAAAAGAACTCCTTTAGAGGATATGAAAGTGTCAGATTTTGAGGAAGTTTTAAAAGTTGATTTAGTTAGTCCATTTATTATGGCTAAGCATGTCATAAAGGGTATGATGGTTCGTAAAAGTGGAAAAATAATCAATATTTGTTCTATGATGAGCGAACTTGGAAGAAACACCGTTGGTGCTTATGCAGCAGCAAAAGGAGGTCTTAAAATGCTTACTAGGAGTATGGCAACTGAATGGGCAAAATATAATGTACAAATTAATGGCATTGGACCTGGCTATTTTGCAACTACACAAACTGCGCCAATTCGAGTAGATGGTCATCCGTTTAACGATTTTATTATTGGTAGAACTCCTGCTGGACGTTGGGGAGATCCTAAAGATTTAGCAGGAACAGCAGTTTTTTTGGCCTCTGAAGCAAGTAAATTTGTTAACGGACAAATTATATATGTAGATGGAGGAATTTTAGCTACAATTGGTAAACCTGCCAATGAAGAATGATAACAATTTATTTATACAACAATAATCTTATGAAAGCAACAATCTTTATTATTTTTATCGGCTTTTTTACTTTAATTTCCTGTAAAAATCAAAAACAACAAAAAACTACAATCACAGTAACAAATAATTTAAATTTATCCCGAACTTTTGAAACGGTTGAAATACCAGTAAAAACCATCAAAAAAAATATGAATTTTAAACACTTTTCTATCACAGACGATAAAGGAGTAAATCAAATTTCACAAGAAGTGGATACCAATAATGATGGAGAAATAGATTTTTTACTTTTTCAACCACAATTAAAACCGAAAGAAACCAAAAAATATTTCATTAGCCAAGATTCTATAAAAATTAATACAGACAAAAAAAATCCTATATGTTATTCTCGTTTTGTCCCTGAACGTATTGATGATTACGCTTGGGAGAATGATAGAGTTGCCTTTCGAGTTTATGGACCTGTAGCTCAAAAAATGATAGAAAATGGCGATCCAAATGGTACGTTGTCTAGCGGAGTTGATTGCTGGTTAAAGCGCGTTAAATACCCTATAATTAATAAATGGTATAAAAAATATGCAGATAAAACAGGTACTTATCATAAAGATACTGGTGAAGGGTTAGACAATTATCATGTTGGTAAAAGTAGAGGTTGTGGAGGTATTGCTGTAAAAACGGATAGTACTTATGCTGTTTCTAAAAATTTTATTAAATATAAAACCATTACAACAGGTCCCATTAGAACACAATTCAATTTAGAATATGCAAATTGGAATGCAAATGGTAAGCTAATTAAAGAAAGTAGGATTATTACATTAGATAAAGGAAGTAATTTATCTAAATTTGAAATATCATTGTCTGGTACAGATACAATTTCTATTGGATTAACTTTACATAAAAATGATGGAAAGATTTCTAAAAATAAAAAAAATGGTTGGATAAGTTATTGGGAAAATTTAGATGATTCTGAATTGGGAACAGGAATAGTTATAGATGCAAATAAAATTATAGGATTTAATACATACATCTCTAAAAAAAATGATGATGTTAAGAATCAATTTATGCAAGTTAAAATAAAGAATAAAAAATTGATGTATTATACTGGATTTGGCTGGAAAAAAAGCAATCAATTTTCTTCTAATAAAGAATGGAATAATTATTTAGATGAATTTTCAAAACGTATTTCCTCACCACTTGTACTAACTATAATTTAATACTTTTTTAAAAAATATTTAGAAAAAAAATATTTTTAATTAAATCTTGAAAAAAATAAATAAATCTTAAAAAATAAATTATGATACAAATTATTTCGTTTATTGGTTTTACAGCTTTAGTTGCTATTATTGCCTATTTTGCAACTCGAAAGACCAATGAAGATTCTGCTGATGGATATTTTTTAGGTGGAAGAAGCTTAACTGCCATAGTGATAGCAGGCTCTTTATTGTTAACTAATTTATCCACAGAACAATTGGTAGGTTTAAATGGTGCAGCCTATAAAGAAGGGTTGTTAGTTATGAGTTGGGAAACTTTGGCAGCAATTGCAATTGTTGTTACAGCACTTTTTCTTTTACCAAGATATTTGAAAGGTGGAATTACTACAGTTCCACAGTTCTTAGAAAAACGTTATGATGCTCAAACTAAGCGGATAACGTCCATGTTATTTTTAGCAGGTTATGTTATTATATTCTTACCAATAGTTTTATATTCTGGTGCCTTAGCATTAAATAGTATGTTTAATGTGCCAGATTTATTAGGTGTTTCAGAAAACACGGCTTTATGGATTACCGTTTGGGGAATAGGAATTGTTGGATCAATTTATGCTATTTTTGGAGGGCTAAAAGCCGTAGCAGTTTCTGATTTAATTAATGCAATAGGTTTGTTAATTGGAGGTGTATTAATTCCATACTTTGGATTAAAACTAATTGGTGATGGTGATATGTTTCATGGTTTGAGTACATTAGTTAATTCAAACCCAGAACGATTTAACGCCATAGGAAGTAAAAGTTCTTCAATTCCATTTTCAACCTTTTTTACAGGTATGATGTTGGTTCAAATTTTTTATTGGGGAACAAATCAAGCTATAATTCAACGTGCTTTAGGTGCAAAAAACCTTAAAGAAGGACAAAAAGGACTTATGTTAGCTTCATTTGTAAAAATATTAGGACCAATCATTGTTGTATTACCAGGAATGATAGCTTATTATTTATTTGGATCAAATTTAGAAAATGCAGATAAAGCCTATCCCATGTTGGTAAATAAAGTATTACCATCTTATTTAGTTGGTTTTTTTGCAGCAGTTTTGTTTGGAGCAATATTGAGTTCGTTTAATAGTGGCTTAAATAGTTCTGTTACTCTTTTTGGAGTAGATTTATATAAACCCTTCTTTAACAGAAGTGCTACTGATAAGCAAGTAGTTAGAGTAAGTAAAAAGTTTGGAATTGGTCTAGCTATTTTTTCAATGTTAATAGCACCAATGATAGCAAAATTTCCAGGTGGTTTATTTGCATATTTACAAGAAGCCAATGGTGCATATAGTATTCCTATTTTAACTATAATTGTAGTTGGTTATCTAACAAAATATGTTCCTGCAAAAGCTGCAAAAATAGGATTAG
>CAZYKN010000211.1:2492-4348 GCA_964648135.1 uncultured Flavobacteriaceae bacterium | reverse complement strand
TAAATCTTTCATCTTGATTTGTAAATAGCATATTGCTTAACAAAGATACAACATAATCTGTGAAAATTTAATCTTTTTTACAAGTAAGAAATAATCAATAATTAGTGAAAATTAGTGTAATTCGTGGCTGTTTTTTTCTTGTGTCTATGCTCTTAATCCTTCTTCTTCATCACTTTCAATTCCTAAGGCATCATATACATATTTAAAGGTAGAAAGTAATTCAGGTTTACCGTTAATTAGTGCAACGTCATGTTCAAAATGAGCTGATGGCTTTCTGTCTGCTGTTAGAATTGTCCATCCATCTCTAAGCTGATTTATTTTTTGTGTTCCCATATTTACCATGGGTTCAATGGCTACTACCATTCCGTTTTTAAACTTTTTTCCACGTCCACGTCTTCCATAATTTGGCATTTCTGGGTCTTCGTGCATCACTTTTCCTAGTCCGTGACCAACCAATTCTCTTACAATTCCGTAACCTTCTTTTTCGCAATAATTTTGGATGGCAAAGCCTACATCACCAACTCTGTTTCCAATTTTAAAGGCTCTTATTCCTTCGTACAAACTTTCTTTAGTGATTTTTAAGAGCTTTTTAGTTTCTTCATCAACTTCACCAACTTCAAAAGTATAAGCATGATCTCCATAAAAACCATTCATTAAAACACCGCAATCAACAGAAATAATATCACCATTTTCTAAAGGTGTATTATTAGGTATTCCATGAACAACTTGAGCGTTAGGACTCATACATAAGGTGTTTGGAAAATCATATAAACCTAAAAAACCTGGTATTCCACCGTGATCTCTTATGTGTTCTTCTGCAAGTTTATCTAATTGTAAAGAAGTAACTCCTGGTTTGATTGCTGCAGCTACAATACCTAAAGTTTTTGAAACAAGTAGTGCGCTTTTACGCATCAATTCTATTTCTTCGAGTGATTTTAATTTTATCATTTTGTTAAATTATCTTGGCAAAGATACGTTAATCATAAAAAATCACGACTTTTTAATCAATTTTTGTATCTAATCACTTCGTTTTTTCTTGCAAAGGCGTAAAGATGTTAAGTTGCGAGTAAAAAATATAAGAAATTACACTCATCATAAACACATAAGCTTAGTGCCTTAGCAATATTTTTACATTTTACTTTGTTGCCTTTCGGTGAAAACAATGGCTGAATAATTACTAGTTTTAATAAAATGTAACATCTGTTACATTGTATTTGATTAATTGTTACGTTATTTGCACCATTATTAACAAGAAATTAAAAAAAAAATAAAAATATGGGATTATTTGGTTTTTTTGGTGGAGGAACAGATACCTCTGCAATTAAAGATTACTTAGAAAAAGGAGCAGTAGTATTAGATGTAAGAACACCAGCAGAATGGGCAGAAGGTCATGTTGAAGGTTCAAAATTAATTACATTGAATGAAATTCCACAAAGTGTGCAAAAAATTAAAGCATGGAACAAACCAGTAATTGTGGTTTGTAGAAGTGGAGGTAGAGCAGGAACTGCTTTAAGCTATTTACAACAAGCAGGAATTGATGCTATAAATGGTGGAGCTTGGCAAAATGCTGATATCTAAAAAATAATTTTTGATTAATTATATTTAAGGCTGTCTTTTTAAGGCAGCTTTTTTAATTTCAAAAACCTTCTAAAAGAATAAAATTTCCTTGTTTTTAAATAGTTTAAATCCGTTTCAAACTGATGTGCTTCTCGTTCAAATGAAATGTTTAAATACGCATCATGCCAATTTTTATATTGAAAAAACCGAATAATAAACTCTGTGAAGTACCATATAAAAAAGGGTAACCATAACAATTCTATTTGTTGTTTTAGATGAATTTTTTCGTGATTTACTAA
>CAZYKN010000211.1:0-2392 GCA_964648135.1 uncultured Flavobacteriaceae bacterium | reverse complement strand
GTAACCATAACAATTCTATTTGTTGTTTTAGATGAATTTTTTCGTGATTTACTAATATTTCATCTCCTTTATATTTCTTGTTAATAATAATAAAAGGAAATATAGTAATTGCAATATATTTGTTTAGTTTAAATTTTGAAAAAATAATCATAGAAACACAAGTTACAATAATCAATCCAAAATAAACTATATTTGCCTAAAATTAAACATTATGAAGAAAATTATTTTAATTATTTTAGTATTACAATTAAGTGCTTGTAATGAATTGCAGCAAGTAGTAAACAATTTACCAAGTGAAAGTTTAACAAATGCTCAAATTTCTGGAGGCTTAAAAGAGGCTTTAGAGAAAGGAATAACCAATCAGGTAACTTTATTGGCAAAAAAAGATGGTTTTTACAAAAATCAGTTAGCTAAAATTTATATGCCTCAAGAATTGCAAAAGGTGGAAAATACTTTACGTAAATTGGGTTTAGGAAGTCTAGCTGATGAAGGTGTAAAAATGCTCAACCGTGCTGCAGAAGATGCCGTTGGTGAAGCTATTCCTATTTTTACTGATGCTATTAAAGGCTTAACTTTAGCTGATGCTAAAAATATTTTATTAGGAAATAAAAATGCAGCAACAAATTATTTGCAACAAGCAACAAATACAGCTTTATATGCTAAATTTGAACCAGTTATTAAAAATTCCTTTAAAAAAGTAGGAGCAGACCAAATATGGAGAAATTTAATTACTAAATATAATAATTTGCCATTAACAAATGATGTTAATCCAGATTTAACCAATTATGTTACTGGTGAAGCTTTAAAAAGTGTGTATAAAATGGTAGAAAAAGAGGAACTAAACATAAGAACAAAAGTAAGCAGTAGAACAACAGATTTGTTGAGAAAAGTATTTGCTTTACAAGATTAGTTTTTAGTTGGCAGTCTTCAGTCTTCAGGATGAACCACTAGATACTAAAGACCAACGACCAAAGACTAATGACCACTAAAGACCAAAGACTAAAAAAAACAATGGATTTATTAGAAATAGCAAAAAATAACAGCAAAAAAAACGCTCCGTTTTACTTTAAATTTTTGAGTATGTTATCGGTTGTGCGAGGATATAATATCCTTGCCATTGTGGTTGCTCAATATTTGGCTGCTATTTTTATTTTTTCTCCTCAAAAATCATTGCGTTTTGTTTTAACGGATATTTATTTATATTTTATCATCTTGGCTTCGGCTTGTACTATTGCAGGTGGTTATATTATCAATAATTTTTACGATAAAGAAAAGGATTTAATAAATAAACCTCATAAAGCAGCTTTAGATAATTTTATTAGTCAAAAAACTAAATTGCAGATTTATTTTTTATTGAATTTTATTGGTTTTCTTTTTGGATGTCTAGTTTCGTGGCGTGCAGCACTCTTTTTTGCGGTTTATATTTTCCTACTTTGGTTTTATTCTCATAAACTTAAAAAACAACCTTTAACTGGTTTGTTTTCTGCTGCAATACTTGCTTTATTACCTTTTTTTGCTGTTTTTGTGTATTATAAAAATTTCTCGGAAGTGATTTTTGTTCACGCTACTTTTTTATTTTTTATTCTTTTAATAAGGGAATTGATTAAAGATTTAGAAAATATAAAAGGCGATATTGCCAATAACTACCTTACAATACCTATTAAGTATGATGAGCGTTTTACTAAAATGATTATCACAATTTTTTTGGTTTTGACAGCTAGTCCTATTTATTTTATTTTAAAATATCCAGAAATAGGGAATATGAAATATTATTTCTACTTTGCAGGAATTGTTTTGGTGATTTTTGGTATTTTATTATACAAAGCGAATTCTAAAAAGGATTATATTATTCTTCATAATATAATTAAGTTGTTAATAGTAATTGGTATTTTGAGTTTAATGTTGGTTGATACTTCAGTTATTTTAGAGCGTGTTTTGGAACACCTAAAGTAAAGTGTAGGTGCTAAATTTCATAAATTGCTAAATAACCTTTATTTTTAAATGGTAAAACCATAAAAATTTTTACAAATTACTATGTTTCTATGTGTTAAAAAAGCCACGAATTACACAAATTAACACGAATTGCTTGATGGCAAAATTTGCATAGATTTTTACGAACAACCTTTATGATTTAAAAAGCCAACAGTTTTTCACAAATCACTATATTTCCTATGTTTCTATGTGTTAAAAACAATTACAGATTACACTAAATATTAGTTTGTTTTGGGATTATACCAATTCAACATCAAAATACGCTATAAATTATTTATCTTTTCCCGTTTTACTGCACTTAAAATTTAAACCATAGCCATTGCTATGCTTGAAATTTGAAGATTGTAAAACAAAAAAATATTTCAAATTTATTTAGCGCATTTTGAAATAGAATTGGTAT
>CAZYKN010000210.1:3690-4368 GCA_964648135.1 uncultured Flavobacteriaceae bacterium | reverse complement strand
ATCAGCTCTTTTTTAGTGGATTTGGAGCGGCTTGATGGTTTGTACAACGGTTACCATTGTTGTGCGGTCGTACTTTCTATTCGTCAGCGTTGGCAGAGTAAGCTCTTTTGCAATTTTTGGTCAAGCGTTGGCTCGTGCGAATTGCAAATGTGCTTGCTCTTGCGTTGGCTATATAATATCATCAAAATAGTCCCATTCCGTTAAATCATTTTTGTCGTAATTATATTCCATTTTCTGATTTACTCTCCATTTTTTTGTTGCATCTTGAATTATAATTCCGCCAATCAATTCTTTTCCTTTTTTGTTTTGTTCTACAATATAGTTTTGCAGTGCTTCCGCTCTTGAGCCAGCTTCTTTTGCTGTACCGCCTGCTTTAGTATCACCTATGAACAGTTTACCAGATTTTAATTGAATGATATAATCAGGATAAAAAGTTTGAGGCATATCGTTTTCAATATACTTTACTCCAAAAAAATCTTTTTTACTTTCTCCATTTTTGAACCACCAATCTATTTTGTCATTTTTAATTTCAAGGTGTTTTTCAAATTCTTGTTCTGATGTAGAACGATTAGTTGATAAATAGCACGGTGAGTAAACACAGAGTTTGTAATCATAAATTTCATCTGTATGTTGATTATAAAACTCTTCCTTTTTAACTTCCCATTCGTAAATTGTTTC
>CAZYKN010000210.1:0-3680 GCA_964648135.1 uncultured Flavobacteriaceae bacterium | reverse complement strand
TCTTAACTTCTTCTTTCTTTATTGGTCTAAAATCACCTGTTGCTTTACTTAGTAACTGTGAAAATTTATCAAGGTTTTTGTTGTGCAAAAACAAATATTGTATTTGAATTATTCCATTTTCCAAATGATAATTTATCCCTAGATATTTTTTAAACCATTGATAAATAGCGCCTCTTACAGTTGGAACAGAACGCTTAGGGGCAAATCCATTTAAGTTTTGTTTTATTATAGCACTAAAAGCATCTTGTAAGTCATTGTCTGATAACCTTGCTTCCGCTGTTCTATCATCACTGTCATTTAAAACACCTAACATTTCATCATATTGTTCACCACTTATATTTTTATCAGAAACTAAAGTTTCCTTATACGCTGTGATTTCTGTTGTTAGACCTTTAGCTTTTATTTTTTTAGAATTTTCTGCTGTGTTAATCATTGTTGGATTAACCTCTATATCAAATTCCTCACAAAAAACTTTTTCTAAAACGTTTCCAAAACTATATGTAATATCGCCAAAATCTACACGACTTTTGAAGTATGATTGTAGTTTTAAAGGCTTGTATTGTTTTTTTCGAGTTGATTTGAGGTGTTTTATTATATTGGGATTGTATTCTTCTTTACTTACTGTAATTGATTGAAGATTAGTGAAAATATAGCCTGTGTTTAGAGCTTCATCCTCATAGTGTTTTTGTTGTGGCATTCGAAGAATACGACCTACTGTTTGTACTTCAAAAGTATAACTCTGAATATCACGTAATTTGACTAAAATATGTGCTCTTGGGCAATCCCAACCAGTATCAATTGCCTGTTTAAATATGAGGAACTCAACTTCACTATTATCATCAGAAATTTCATCTAAACTATCTGATTTGTCTTCACTTAACCAAATTGCTAATTTCCCATTGCTTTCAGTAATTCCTTTATCAGCTAAAAACTCTTCAACCACTTCACGTTTAGCCTCTCCTGCTTCTGCATTAGGTAATTGAATTAAACAAAGAGGATTAATACTTACTCCCGTGTCTTTAAATGATTTTTTTAATGCTAATCTTTTATTGTAAGCAGCTTCAATGATTATGTCTTGAGATGTTTTTTCGTCATCTATTAATTCCCCTAAATTCTCATTTATGATAAGTTCTTTTTTTATCATTCCTTCTTCAATAACCTCTTTTGGGTCAACATAAACAAATTTTGCAATTCCTTTTGCCATTTCTTGTGCAGAAGGCTGTAATTTTGGTGTAGCACTCATTTCAAGTGTTACAGACGCATTAATTACATCCCTTAATTCAGTTGTACGTTCTGCATCACCAGCAAAATGACTTTCATCAATGATTAAAATAATTTTTCGTTCCTCATTGGTTTTTTCTAAAACTTCAATAAAGTTTACTGTTTCACCTTCACGCATAACTTTATTTTTCCAATCGCCTTTATTAATTCCAGACTGATATTTAGAATATAATTTTTCCCAATTTACAACTACAACTTCATTTTGCTCAATAAATGTCCTACTGCCAAAAAATTCTTGTTCTAAAAGATTTACCTTTGGAAAGCCATCAAAATAATTGTCAAGAGATTTTTTGCTCTGTTTATGAAGGTCTCCTTTTCCAATACTTACCCATAGAAAACATAAATCTGTTTCTGGTAATTCTTTAATTATGTTTTCTATAAATTTAGCAACCATTATTGTTTTGCCACTACCTGTTGGGCTTTGGAAAACACAAACTTTTTTTTGGGCATCAATATGAATTAAATCAGAAACAGATTTAACTAAATTTCCGATTGCCTTTTCTTGATATTCTTTATATATAATTGCCATTATTTTTTAAAAATTTGTTTATACACGTCTAATATTTTTTGAGGAATTGGCTCTAATCTTATATTATTCCAATCATCAAAGTTCTCATTTTCTAAACCGTGTGGATTAACAGTAAAACAATACAATACTTTATCGCCATCTATTTTGTTCATTTCTTCTTTTAAATCATCCAATGTTGAACTTGCAAAATCATAATAAATAGCTAAATATCTATTAGAGGATTTGAAAATCTTCCAATCATCTGCTTCTTTGTTCAGATTAGAAATGCCTTCTTTTAAGCAAAGCATTTCTGTACATTTTTTTGTAATATTTAAACGAAGTTGGTCTTTGTTTTTAGTGTTTGTGATAAAATCTGTTTTAAAATAACGTAAATTACCTCCTAATCCTTTAACATCTTTATATCCTTTTATTATATTCTTTACTCTTTTGTAAGTAACCTCTTCTGCTATCTTGTTCTCATTATTTGTGCAAAGAATAAATTCTCTTTTCCCTCCGTCTTCATTATTTAATTCTAAAACAGCTTGTCCTGTTGTACCAGAACCTGCAAAGAAATCTAATATCTTAGCATTCTTTTTATTTGTTGCAGAAAGAATAGACTTCTTTACAGCAAAAGGGGCTTTAGGGTATTGAAATTTTTCTCTTTCACCCAAAATTTCATCTAATATTTTTGTACCATAGTCACTTGCTGAACATTCTGGTTCATACCACATTGATTGAGCTAGCTTTCCATCTAATCCCCCTCTAAATTTAAAATACAGTTGATGTCCATTTTTAGTTTTATTATACCAAATATCTCCCTTTGAAATCATAGCTTCGGCATCACTCTTTGACCTTCTCCAAATTCTTTTTTCACCTTTACTATCAATGGGTAATATTTCAATTTCATATTTAACTACAGTACTTAGTTTATTTGTTTTAAGGTCAAAATAAATTGGATAATACCTTTTAGATAATTTACCTTTTTTATTATACGCAGTACTATCAACCCCTTGTTTTCTTAGATTAACTGGAAGATACCAAGTCCCATCGGTATCTTTTTTATAATTATGAGTTTTATCCTCAGGGTTTTCTGGCAACTTATGTATTTTGCTATTAGCACTTTTCCCAAAAAACAAACCGTACTCGTGAATTAATGAAAATTTACGTTTTGTCATTCGTCCTTTTGGATTATTTCTTATAACTACAGTTCCTAAATGGTTATCATATCCGAATATCTCTTCCATCAAAAGCCATAAACGGGGCATTTCATAATCATCAATTGTAACACAAATTACTCCATCATCAGTTAACAATGATTTTGCTAATATCAATCTATGTTTCATAAATGAAAGCCATTTACTATGTCTAAAAGTATCTGTATCATCTACATAATTATTATTATATCTCCAATCTCGTGCTCCTGTATTATATGGTGGGTCAGCATAGATGAAATCTATTTTTCCATTGTGAGTATAATTCAAAACAGATAATGAATGAAAATTATCTCCTTCTATTAATATGTGAGTTGGTTCATTTTCATTTGTAGAAATAGTGTTTTTTTTGACAGAAGTAAGTATTGGCAATTTTTTTTGACAATCTACAACTACTTTTTCAGGTGTTTTTTCTTCATCCCAAACCAGTCCGTATTTTTTCTTTCTTTCAAGCTTATTAACCAACTCAATTAGTTCTTCTTTGGTTAATTCTGTATAGTCTTTTTTCGCCATTTATATTATCTAAAATTCTTATATCTTTAAAAGTTGCAAGTTATCAATTTCAATTCATTTTATTCATTCAAGCGTTGGCTAAAAAATAGCTCTTTTTGTTTTTTCAGCGTTGGCTTTCGTGTCGGCAAAAACCAAATGTGCTATTTGTGCGTTGGCTCTTTTTTCGT
>CAZYKN010000209.1:0-4403 GCA_964648135.1 uncultured Flavobacteriaceae bacterium | reverse complement strand
GGTATTGTTGGTGTTTTATCCATATCAACAAAATAAAAAGGTATTTTAGGGAAATTAGTTTCTAATAGTTTAATTACTTTCGGCTCTAAAGCCTCTCCAACATTACAACTAACTCTAGAGAAATAAAGTAAAACACCTAAGTTTTCTTTAATTATAGTATCGTATTCTAATTCGTTTTGTAAAATTTTATAATTCATTTGTAATTTCTTTATTAGTTTTCGTCTAAAAGTATGCCAAAAGTATTTAAAGTTATTTGTTTAAATGTGATTTTTGTTACTTAAAACGTAACTACTTACCTTCTTTTTCTCGCAAAGGCGCAAAGACGCCAAGTTGTGAGTGGAAAAATATAAAAAAATTAGTTAATACCTAAATATTTAAAAATAAACTATGATAGCATGATAATATCCTCTAAATCAAAATTACATTCAACTTAGCGTCTTTGTGAGAGTTTTTTTGTAACCTTTGAGAGAAATTAATGGCTGAATAGACACCATAAAACAATGATATTAATTAATCTTATAAGATAATTGATAAAATTGATAGTCAATCCTAAAATCAAATATAAAAAATAAGTAACTTTGTAAAATATTAAGAACAATTCAAGTAAATAAAAAAATATATAAAATGTCAGATAAAATAGAAAGAATTAAATGCCTTATTATAGGTTCAGGTCCTGCAGGTTATACCGCAGCAATTTATGCAGCAAGAGCAGATATGAAACCAGTTATTTATACTGGTATGCAAATGGGAGGACAATTAACAACAACTACCGAAGTTGATAATTTTCCAGGTTATCCTAACGGAGTAGATGGTACAGGAATGATGGAAGATTTAAAAGCCCAAGCAGAGCGTTTTGGAACAGAAGTCCGTTTTGGTCTAGTAACAAAAGTAGATTTTAGCACTAAAGTAGGAGGAATTCATAAAGTAATTATTGATGAAACAACTGCAATAGAAGCAGATACTGTTATTATTGCCACTGGAGCAACAGCAAAATATTTAGGTTTAGAAAGTGAGCAACGTTTAATTGGTGGTGGAGTTTCTGCTTGTGCCACTTGTGATGGTTTCTTTTATAAAGGTCAAGATGTAATTGTAGTTGGAGCAGGAGATACCGCTGCTGAAGAAGCTACATATCTAGCAAATATATGCAATAAGGTTACTATATTGGTTAGAAAAGATTATATGAAAGCTTCTAAAGCAATGCAAAATAGAGTAAAAAACACCAAAAATATTGAGGTGCTTTTTAATACTGAAATTGATGAAGTATTAGGTGAGAAAAAAATGTTTGGTGATGAAGTAGTTATTGGTGTAAAAACTAAAAATAATAAAACGGGAGATGCTAAAGTGATTGATGTTACTGGTGTATTTATTGCAATTGGTCATAAACCAAATACCGAAATTTTTAAAGGTGTTTTAGATATGGATGAAGTAGGTTATTTAATTACTAAAGGTAAATCTACTAAAACAAATTTACCAGGAGTGTTTGCTTGTGGAGATGTACAAGATAAAGAATATCGTCAAGCAGTTACAGCAGCAGGTACAGGATGTATGTCTGCTTTAGATGCAGAACGTTATTTGGGTTCGTTAGAATAAAAATAGAAAGCACTCACTATTTTTTTCTCGCAAAGACGCTAAGGTTATGAGAGAAAATATTAGATTTTTAGAGAAAAGGATTTTAATTTTGTTAAAATCCTTTTTTTATGCGTATTTTTTTTTATTTTAGCTTGTAACTAAATAAACTACTTGAAAAAACGACTACAAATAGCATTTTTATTCCTGTTTTTATTTGTGTATAAGGTTCATGCACAAGAAAAAACATTTTATCATTTTGGTAAAAACGAAGGATTATCTCAGGAATCAATTCAATCTATTATTAAAGATAAAGATGGGTTTATTTGGGTTGGCACTCAAGAAGGGCTCAATAGATTTGACGGTAGAGATTTTAAAATATTTAAAACAGATTTTGATGACCCAAAAAGTGTTTGTGGAAATGATGTTGAGAAACTAATTGATTTTAAAGATTTTATATTTGTAGGTTCTAAAAATAACGGAGTTTGTTATTATGATAAAAAACTTAAATTATTTTTTAAAACTTCTATTAATGCAGGAACTTGTACTTCGTTTGCTAAGTATAATAATCAAATATTTTCTGCAATTTTAAATGATGGTTTATACAAAACGAGTTATAAAGAGTCTGATTTTTCAACTTCAAAAGTACCTTTAAATATTAACGGAAATGTCTCTAGTTTATACACAAATTCTTCATTGTTGTATATAGGAACAGATAGTGGATTTATTTATTCTTATAATGTAAAAAATGCAGTTTTAACCGAAATTGTAGAATTTAAAGATGCAAAAAATATTCATAGTCTTTTTGTAGATGATAATTTATTGTGGATTGGAACAAATATGGGCTTATATGTTTTGAAAGATATGAGCAATAAACCAGTTTTTGTAGCCTTTAATCATTACAAACTCTTTTCAGAGAAACTAACGATTAATAAAATATCAAAAATTGAGGATACATTTTTTATAGCATCAGATAACGGCATGTTTTTGCTCAATAATTTTAATGAGAAAAACTTTACATTTGATAAAGAAGAGTTATTGGTTGGAGATAAAAATAGTAGTAATACCATTACTTCAAACAGAGTATATGATTTTTTGATAGAAAAAGATTATTTATGGATAGGAACGAATAAATTAGATGTATTACTCTTAAAAAAATCTATTTTTAAAAAAATAAACATAAAGTCTAAACCTAAAATTAGCAATAATCATATTTATTCAATTTACAAAACGGATAAATATTTGTTTGTGGGAACAAGAAATGGACTAAATATTATTGATGGTAAAGGCAATACAACGCTTCTAACCAAAGAGAATTCAAACTTAGCTTTTAATGTTATTAGAGATATTAATTTAGATAAAAATAACAATTTATGGATTGCTACAACAAAGGGAGTATCTGTTATTAAATTAAATTCAATTGATTCTAATTCGCTGTTAAAAAGTATTAAAATAACCACAATTTATCATCAAATTAATAACAATAATTCATTGAGTAATAATAATACAAGAAATGTTTATATAGATGAAAATAATAATATTTGGATTTCAACCTATGGAGGAGGAATTAATCTTTTCTCAGGAGATTTGTCTATAAATGATTTTAGTTTTAAGCGATTTGTAGAAGATAAAAGTCCAAATTCGTTAAGTTCAAATTATACTTTTGGAATGAATAAATCTAATAACAACACGTATTGGATTAGTACTGAAAATGGATTAAATAAGCTTATTTTTAATGATGAAACTTTTAAAACTCCAATATTTAAAGTTTATAATAAAAATCGTTTAATTGAAAAGGGTTTAAAAAGCAATTCAATTTTAACCACACATATTGATCAGCAAGATGCTAATATTTTATGGGTTGGTACAGAAAATGGGTTACACAAATTTAATATAGCTAAAGAAATTTTTCAATATTTTGGAGAAAAAAATGGTTTGTCAAATACCGTAATTTATGCTATTCTTGAAGATGAACAGCATTTTTTGTGGGTTACAACTAATGATGGTATTTTTCATTTTAATAAAAAAACTTCCCAATTTGTGCATTATAATACTCATGATGGTTTAATGAACGCTGAATATAATTTAGGAGGTGATTTTTATGATAACAATAACAAAACAATTTACTTTGGTGGAACAAAAGGTGTAGAATTTTTTAATCCTAATGAATTAATAAATAACCACCATCAAGGAAAATTAATTTTTACAGATTTACGTGTTAAAGATAAAGAAATATTCCCTGTAAATTCTAAAATTTTAGATAAAAGTATTGAAACAGTAAAAAATATTCATTTAAAGTATAATGATTTTCCTGCTAAAATAAAATTTACCGATATACAATATACTTTTCCTCAAAGTACGGAATTTAAGTATAAATTATTGCCAGATAATGAGGATTGGAACTCTTTAAAAACTCAAAATGAAATTCAGTTTTTAAATTTAAAAGCAGGTGATTATACACTCTTAGTTCAAGGTTCAGAAAAAGAAAAAAATTGGACTAGCAAACCATTATCTTTAAAAATTAGTGTTTCTCCTCCTTGGTATAAGAGTCTTTTTGCCTTTTTTATGTACCTTTTAATATTTACGAGCTTACTGTTATTTATAAGTAGAAATGTTTATTTGCAAAAACTAGAACATCAAGAAGTAAAGCGATTAAAAGAGATAAACGATTTAAAAACAAAATTGTATGCCAATATTACCCATGAATTTAGAACGCCTATTACCGTAATTTTGGGAATGGCTGAAAGAATAAAAGAAAAAATGAAAGCCTCAAAAATGAGTATTGATCAACCCATTGAATTGATTGAACGAAATAGTAAAAATCTCTTAAACTTGGT
>CAZYKN010000208.1:0-4414 GCA_964648135.1 uncultured Flavobacteriaceae bacterium | reverse complement strand
GTTTAAAAAGAAAATTGAATATTATTTTTTTTATTTTTTTGATGGATGGTAATTATTCACCCTCTTTTTCTCGCAAAGTCGCAAAGACGCCAAGTTGTTAGTAAAAAATATAAAGAAAATTAGTTAACATCAATATTAAAAATTAATTACTTATGCTATTATATTTTATTAAGTGTTTGTAAATGCTATGCAGTTCAATTTCTTTTAGTTATTTTAAAATAAAATTGGTATTAACCCAAATAATTTCAAACATATTTACAAAAAGATGAAATTTTAGGGTAACAAAATTATAAATTTAAGTATTTATAAGTGAACTTTAAATTTATAAATCATGAAAAATTATTTTTTACTAATCAGTCTTTTATTATTCGTTGTTTTATTTTCTATCATTTCATGCGACAATAATGACAACAACGATCCAAATGTACCATGTAATGCTTTGTTTTTTCAGTTAATAAGCGACACCGATGGTTCATCCAATGCTACCTTTAACATCTTTGATTATCAAAAATCTACTACTCTTAATTTTAATAACACAAATCCACAACTGACTAATGATGAAAGTTTTGTACAACAGAATGTAGGATTAAGATTTACCAAATCTGCAATTGATGATAGCTCTACAAGAATTGTATATAAAATGGCAGATATGTTTATTTCATATCAAAATGGTGTAGTAACACAAACTACATTTCCTAATGGTGATTTAAGAAATAATCCAGAATTTATAAATGGTGATCTTTATTTTATTAAACCTAATTCCATTTTATCTACAGCTTCAAGTATAGAAATTACAAATGAAACAGGGAATGTTATAAGCTCTACTTTTAATGTTAATTTATCAAATTCTGGCATTATTAATACTTATATGATTTCATCTACTAGCGACAAAACCAGCACTATTTATTATCTTGCAAATAAAATTTTATTAAGATATAACGTTATCTCAGATACTATGACCACTATGCAAATAAATACACTAAACAATAATATGTTTTATTTTGGTATTGAATATGTAGATTCCAATACATTATATGCTTTACAAGGTAGTCTTTCTAATCAAAGCTTAAAATTAGTTAAAATTGATATTAGTAACACCAATAACCCTGTAGTAAGTACATTAATGGATTTGACAAATTCTCCTTCTTTAAGCTTTAATCCACATAATATGGTAGATTTATATTACGCTTACGTACAAACCGATTATGATTCTTGTGATAATAGTTATTATTTTTCTTATACTGATCCTGGAAACACCAATTCAAAGCCCTATTTTGTTGAGTTAAAATTAAACAGTAACACTATAAATGAATATTATAATAATGCTTTAGATGGTAAATATTATTTTGGATTAGATCATTTAAGATAATACCAATTGCCACAAAATAGAAACCCTAAAGAATTTAAAATTCTTTAGGGTTTTTCTATCAATTAATCATATTTATTTAAACTTTTTAAATTCTCTTCAAAATAAAAAATAGCTATATAAGTAACTTTATGCAGATAGTGATATTTAATCTTCTATCGTTTAAAATTATCACCAAAGAATATGGATTTTATTTTTTTAATTTGCTATCTAAAAAATCACAATTTTCCCTTCAAAAACTGTGCTGTATATGATTTTTTATTTTTAATAAGTGCCTCAGGTTTTCCTTGAAAAATAAGGTTTCCGCCTTTTTTTCCACCTTCCAAACCTAAATCTATCACATAATCTGCTACTTTAATGAGGTCAATATTGTGTTCTACAACAATAATAGTATGTCCGTTTTCAATTAAGGCATTAAAAGATTTTATTAATTTTTTAATATCGTGAAAATGCAAACCTGTGGTAGGTTCATCAAAAATAAATAAGGTTTTTTGAGCGTTTGCTCCCTTTATTAAAAAACTGGCTAGTTTTATTCGCTGTGCTTCTCCTCCACTTAAAGTAGAAGATGATTGTCCTAATTGTACATAACCTAAACCTACATCTTGTAATGGTTTTATTTTTTTTACGATGCGTTTGTCTTCGGTTGCTGTAAAAAACGTCATGGCTTCTTCAATGGTTAAATTGAGAATATCTGCAATGGATTTATGGTTGTATTTTACTTCTAAGACTTCTTTTTTAAAACGTTTTCCTTTACAAGTTTCGCAAGTTAAGTGCACATCTGCCATAAACTGCATTTCTACAGTTACAGCACCTTCACCTTTACAAGTATCACAACGTCCACCATCTACATTAAACGAAAAATGCTTGGCTTGGTAATTCCGTATTTTTGATAATTGCTGATTGGCAAATAAGGCTCTAATATCATCATACGCTTTTATATAGGTAACAGGATTGGAACGACTGGAACGACCTATTGGATTTTGGTCTATAAATTCAATGTGTTTTAATTGAGAAAAACTGCCTTTAATCGCTGTAAACTCTCCTGCTTTTGAGCTGTAATCAAATAATTTTTTATGGACTGCTGGAAACAAAATTTTATGCACTAAAGTACTTTTTCCACTTCCTGAAACTCCTGTTACTACGGTTAAACTATTCAATGGAAAATGAACGTCAATATTTTTTAAATTATTTGCTCTTGCTCCTATTATTTCAATTTTATTTTTTGAAGTTCTTCTTTTAGATGGTACTTCAATTTTTTGTTTGCCGTTTAAGTATTGTGCAGTTAAAGAATTGGATTTTAAAATCTGTTTCCATGTTCCTTCAGCAACTATTTCTCCTCCAAAAACTCCTGCTTCTGGACCAATATCAAAAATATAATCTGCTGATGCCATGATATCTTCATCGTGTTCTACTACAATTACGGTATTTCCTAAATCACGTAAATTTTTAAGCACTTTTATCAGTCTTTCAGTATCTTTTGGGTGTAAGCCGATACTTGGCTCGTCTAATATATACATTGAACCTACCAAACTACTTCCAAGTGATGTTGCCAAGTTTATACGCTGACTTTCTCCTCCTGACAAGGTATTAGATGGTCTATTTAAGTTTAAATAACTCAAACCTACATCGTTTAAAAATTGTAGTCTGTTATTAATTTCTACTAAAAGCCTTTTGGCGATGATTTTATCGTATTTATTCAGCTTTAAAGCTTTAAAAAATAGCAGTAATTCATCTAAGGGCAATTGCACCAATTCCGATATATTTTTACCACCAACTTTTACATAATTAGTTTCTTTTCGCAAACGGTTTCCGTTACATTGCGGACAAATAGTTTTTCCACGATAACGAGAAAGCATCACCCTAAACTGAATTTTATAACTTTTCTTTTCTAAGTAAGCAAAAAAGTGGTTTAAGCCTTTAAAATGTTTTGTTCCTTTCCAAAGGAGCTGTTTTTGTTTTTCGGTGAGTTCGTAATACGGTTTATGAATGGGAATATCATACTGATTTGCGTTTAAAATCAAATCATTTTTATACTCCTCAAAACGTTCTGTTCGCCATGGTACAATGGCATCTTCATAAATAGAAAGGGAAGTATTTGGTATGACTAAATCTGCATCAATACCAATAATATTACCGTAGCCTTCACATTTTGGACAAGCACCATACGGATTGTTAAAACTGAAAAAATGCGTATTCGGTTCAAAGAAAGTAATACCATCTAATTCAAATTTATTAGAGAATTTTTTGAGATTATTCGCCGTTAAATTTTCCACCACACACAAACCATGACCTTCGTAAAAAGTGGTTTGCACCGAATCTGCTAAACGATTGTAAAAATCCTCGTTTTGTTGTACTACAATCCGATCTACAACAATACTTAACTGCTTTGCAACTTCTACTTGCTGCATAAATTCACTTGTAAAAGGTGTTTTTAATCGATGTACCTCATCATCAATTTTAATTCTGGAATAGCCTTGTTGCAGTAAAACGTTGAGAAACATATCCGTTTTACGTTCCTTTTTAAAAGGAATTGGCGCAAGAAGTAGCAGTTTTTCACCATCAGCTAAAGCTTTAATATAATTGATGACATCTTCTACTTTATCCTTTTTTACCTCTTGATTTGATTTTGGCGAAATTGTTTTACCAATACGAGCAAAAAGTAATTTTAGATAATCATAAATTTCAGTAGAAGTTCCAACTGTAGAACGTGGATTAGTGGAATTTACTTTTTGCTCAATAGCAATGGCAGGAGAAATTCCTTTAATATAATCTACTTTTGGTTTATTTAATTTTCCTAAAAATTGACGTGCGTAACTCGATAAACTTTCCACATACCTACGCTGTCCTTCAGCATAAAGCGTATCAAAAGCCAAACTTGATTTTCCTGAACCAGACAAACCTGTAATGACTATCAATTTATTACGAGGAATTGCCAAATCTATATTTTTAAGATTATGCAAAGCAGCACCTTTAATAAGGATATAATCTATGGGATTTAATTGGTCTATCTTTTTGGTCATTTGTTTTTGAAAAGGGCAAAGATAGGTT
>CAZYKN010000207.1:0-4424 GCA_964648135.1 uncultured Flavobacteriaceae bacterium | reverse complement strand
TTATTCCGTAAATATTAAATTAGCATTACAATTTCGTGAAATTCCAAATATACTTACTTGCCAAAGTCCGATAAGGTTTCCACTGTTCTGAAATATTTTCTAGCTGAATTAACAATTCCTTTTTCGCTAAGGATTTTGATTTACTTTCATCAACTTTTAAAGAGTAAAGTTGCCTCATATTGGTTTGTATTCCCAAATCATTTACAGGAAAAACATCTGGTCTATCCATTGGAAACATCAATATCATCTGTACCGTCCATTTTCCTACTCCTTTTATTTGCGTGAGATAATCAATAATTTCATCATCAGACATTTTTTGTAAATAGTCAAAGGTTAAATTGTTTTCTAGAGAAAAACTAGCAACATTTTTTAAATAAGCTACTTTTCTATAAGACAAACCTGCTTTTCTTAATACTTCATCATCTACATTTAACAAGTGTTTTGCTTCTGGATAACGCTCAGGAAACAAATCTAATACTCTATTAAAAATAACATCAGCTACTTTAATAGATAATTGTTGAGAGACGATACTGTCTAACAAAAAATGATAAATATCTAAGGATAATGATGGTTTTATTTCTTTAGAAGAAGCTAAAATAACTTCCTTTAATACAGAATCTTTCTTTAGATGTTTAATTTGCTTTTTATTCATAATACCAAAAAGACCTATTTTTCAGTCTAATAAATCGTTTACTTACTGCCTTATTATTTTTTAATTTTGAGTTCGTGAGAGCTTCGCTGTTCTTTTTCCTTTATATTTTGTCATAAAAATAAACTATAACACAGGATATACTTAATTTTTTTTCCTTATCTAAAGAAAAAATATTCCAACTTATTTTAGCCTAAATAATAAATCCTTTTGGTATAATTTTTCAAATATATAATAAATTAACTTTCTAATGATTATATTTGTAACAATTATAACTTTAACAACATCATGGCTAACAAAAACATAAGAAACCTCTCTGCACGTAAAGAATTAGACACCAACCTTTTTGAAGAAATTGCACAAAAAGCTGTTAATAATGAAAGTGCAACTTCCTTCAAAAAACTCGCAAAAGAGTTCTTAATTGACGATTCTGTTATTTACGGAACAGCCTCTTTCTACGATTTTACTAAAGAAGAAAACCGCAACAAAAAAGTTCATATTTGTAACGGAACAGCTTGTATGACAGCAGGAACTCAAAAAAAATTAAAAGAAACTATTTTAGATTTTTTTGAAGAAGAAGAAATTGGTCACGCAGCTTGTTTAGGTCATTGTCATACCAATCATGCGTTTATGATTAACGATACTACTTATTCCGCAAATAATAAAGAAGAAATATCCAAAATTGTGAAAAACCCTTCTTCTACCTTTCCTTTAGGAAGAAACTCTTATGAAGTTAATTGCAACACAATACCTATTTTAACTGGAAAAATTAATGATATTGCTGATTTTTACGAACTGACAAACAAATTTTCAAACAAAAATGAAGAAGTAATTCAAGAAATAAAAACTTCTAATCTTCGTGGTCGTGGTGGAGCTGGATTTCCATTTTGGTTTAAATTAGATGCTGTAATTAAAGAAGAAAACAAACAAAAATACATTGTCTGTAATGCAGACGAAGGTGATCCTGGAGCTTTTTCTGACATGTATTTATTAGAACATCAAGCGCATAAAGTACTCTTTGGAATGTATATTTCTGGTTTAACCGTTGGTGCAGATACTGGTGTTCTTTATATTCGTGGTGAATATCCAGATTCAATTAAAAAAACGGAAAAAGCCATAGAAGACTTTTATGCTTTAAATTTAGAAAAGCCTTTTCGTTTTAAAATAATTCGTGGTCAAGGTTCTTATGTTTGTGGTGAAGAAACTGCTTTATTGAGCTCTATTGAAGGTATGCGTCCAGAAGTACGTGTTCGTCCTCCTTATCCTGCGCAATACGGTTTATACGGAAAACCAACCGTTTTAAGTAATGTAGAAACTTTTGCTAATTTACATTGGATTTTAGAAAATGGCGGTAATAAATACGCTCAATTAGGAACAGCACAATCTACTGGAACAAAACTGGTTTCCTTAGATAGTTTTTTTAATTTACCTGGAATGTTTGAGGTAGAAATGGGAACTCCTCTAATTGAAATAATTGAAAAAATTGGAAAAGGATTTAAGGAAGAAGTCAAAGCCGTTCAAATTGGCGGTCCACTTGGCGGAATTGTTCCTATTCATAAAATAAAAGATTTAACACTTGATTTTGAATCGATGAGTAAAAACGGATTTTTATTAGGTCATGCGAGTTTTGTATCGATTCCTAAAGATTTTTCAATGCTTAAATACATAGAACATTTATTAAAATTTACTGCAGATGAGAGTTGTGGTAAATGTTATCCATGTAGAATAGGCTCGTTTAGAGGCTACGAAATGATTGAAAAAGCTGGAAATTCTGATTATAAAATTGACAAAAAACTTTTTGATGATTTACTAGAAACTTTAGAGATTGGCTCTCTTTGTGCGCTTGGTGGTGGCGTTCCGCTGCCAATTAAAAATGCTTTGGAGTATTTTGAAGAGGAATTGAAAGGGTACTTTTTAGAATAATTTAACCGCAAAGAGCGCAAAGAATTACGCAAAGTACGCTATGAAAACAAATATATTATGACAGAAAATGAAATATCAAGAATAGTATTTAATTGTGCTTTAAAAGTTCATAAAACATTAGGTCCTGGACTATTAGAAAACGCATATGAAGAATGCCTTTTTTATGAATTAAAACAAGAAGGTCTTAATGTTATAAAACAAAAAGCATTACCTTTAATATATAATGATATTAAATTAGAAGTAGGATATCGAGTAGATTTATTAATAGAAAACAAGGTTGTTTTAGAAATAAAAGCTGTTGAATCGTTAAATGATATTCATTTAGCTCAAATTTTAACCTATTTAAAATTAACTAATTGCAAATTAGGAATGCTAATTAATTTCAATGTAACTTTAATTAAAAATGGAATAAGAAGAGTTGTAAATAAATTATAACCTTTGCGAGCCTTGCGTAATTCTTTGCGCTCTTTGCGGTTAAATTAACTTCTCACTCTCCAACTCAACAGCTTCTTTATACTGCTCAAACAACCTAGCAGACAACTTTCCTTTTAAGACGATTTTATCTCCTTTAACCAAGAGCCAAGAACCTTCTCGCAAACCTAAAACAGGCGTTTCATTATAAATATGAAATTCATTTATACGTGTTTCTCTAGTTTCTCCTTTATGAGTAGAAGTAGGATCTGGATCTAAATAATGCGGATTAATATTAAACGATATTAACCCTAAAGTATCAAAACTTGGAGGATAAACAATAGGCATATCATTCGTCGTTTTCATTGTTGGTCCACAAATATTACTTCCTGCGCTTGTACCAAAATATTTAGTTCCGTTTTCAACAACTTCTTTTATGATTGGTATTAATTTATGTTGATATAATTCATTTACCAATTCAAAGGTATTTCCTCCACCAACAAAAATTCCTTTAGCTTCTTTTAAGGCTTGAATAGGATTAGTAAATGTATGAATTCCTTTTACTTCAATATTTATTTCAGCGAAAGCTTTTTGTGCAACTGCTGTATATTCATCATAAGTTAGTCCACTTGGTCGAGCATACGGAATAAAAATAATTTGGTTTATTCCATTAAAAAATTGTTTTAATTCTGGTAAAATATAGGCTAAATAACTACTTCCGTAAATGGTAGAAGTACTTGCGATTATCATGTTTTTCATTGAAAACTATTTTAATATTTTCAAATATACTACATTTAGATTTTTTAAACACTATTCTAAATATTAATTTAAAAAAATATCATATCTTTGACTAAAATTATAAGTAATGAATATACAAACATCTAAATCTGAACTTATACAAATTATTATGGATATTGATAATATTGAAACTATTGAATATCTTAAAAAGATATTAAAACCAAATAGATCTGATTTTTGGAATGATTTATCTCTTATAGAAAAAAAAGAAATTAGTAAAGGTATTCATCAATTAAACCAAAACCAACGTATTTCTTTTGATGATTATATTAAAAAGATTTCTTAAATGATTCTTTTTCTTTCAAAACTTGCAGAAAATAAATTAGACCATATTTTACTTTATATACTTGAAAATTGGGGAATTAAAGAGCGTAATAATTTTATTAAACTTTTAACAAGTAAATTTAATCAACTCATATTATTTCCTGAGAGTTGTCCAAAATCGCAAAGTCATCCTAACTTATACAAAGGTGTTTTATCTAAACAAACAATCTTTTTTTACCAAATTAAAAATAATACAGAAATAGAGATTATCACTTTTTTTGATACTAGACAGAATCCTGATAAGCTTAAATCAGAAATATCCTAATGAACATTCAAAACAACATTTCATTAAAACCATACAATACTTTTGGTATTGATG
>CAZYKN010000206.1:0-4459 GCA_964648135.1 uncultured Flavobacteriaceae bacterium | reverse complement strand
TCTTTTTTAGGCATTGGTCCACGTAAATGAATGACTAAACCATTTAAAAAATTTCTTAAAAACTGATCACCACATTCCATATAATTTGGATGTCCTTCTCTTCTAAAGATGGCACCAAGTTCACTTTTTGTTACTTTAAAATCAACTAATGAAAGAATTTTAATAATATCCGTATCACGTAATTTGTGTGCTACTCTTAATTTTTTCATGATGTCATTGTTTGTCAAGCCCATATTAAATGTTGAATTTTGAATGTTGAATGTTGAGTTTTGAATGTTGAATTTTAAATTTCTTCAAACTGAATTCCTAATTTCTTTTGGATATCATAAATTTGTTGCATTTCGCTGTGCAAAACTAGAGCAATGGAATGTCCTTTTTTACCAGCTCTTGCTGTTCTTCCGCTTCTATGCGTATAGTATTCCATTTTTTCTGGAAGTTGGTGATGTAGTATAAATCCTAAATCTTTTACATCAATTCCACGAGCAGAAACATCGGTAGAAACCATATATTGAATAGTTTCATTTTTAAAGGCTCTCATTACTTTATCACGTTCTTTTTGTTGCATATCGCCTTCTAAAGCACCAACTGAAAAACCTTCTTCTTGCAATTCATTAGCTAATTTTTGAACACCTAATTTGGTTCTACAAAAAATAATTCCTCGTTCTTCTGCTCTATCTTCTAAAATACCAATCAGGTTATTTAATTTATCAGCCAAAGCCGTAATTTTATACTGATGAGAAATATTTGCATTTACCAAAGCATTTTTATTTACTTCTACTTTAGCTATTTCACCTTTCATATAGGTTTTTACAATACGTCTTATCTCTTCTGGAAAGGTTGCAGAAAACAACCATGTTTTTCTATTTCCGTTAGTATAATCTAAAATTTTATTCAATTCTTGCTTAAAACCCATGCTTAGCATTTCATCAGCTTCATCTAAAACAACGGTTTGAATACTTCGTAAATTCACTGCTTTTTGCTCAATTAAATCTATCAATCGTCCAGGAGTTGCAACTATAATATGCGTTGGTCTTCGTAAATTATTTATTTGTTTATCTATTTTTTCTCCACCAAAAACTGCTTCTATAAAAATCTTTTCATCTACATATTTGGTAAATTTAAACAGTTGTTTCTTAATTTGCTGTACCAATTCTCGTGTAGGTGATAAAATCAAGGCTTGCACCAAAGGCTGACTAGCATCAATCTGATTTAATACAGGCAATCCAAAAGCAGCAGTTTTACCTGTTCCTGTTTGTGCAAGACCAATAAAATCTGTTGTATCATTTAATAAAATAGGTATGGTTTGCTCCTGAATTTCTGTTGGATTTTTGATTCCTAATTCTGATAAACCTTGAATATATGAATCTTTAATTCCTAATTGTTTGAATGTCATTTGTCTTAATTTAAGTGCAAAGGTAATGGTTTAAATATTGATAGTTTGCTGAAATTTGTGGTTTTTTAACACATAGTTCGTGGTTTTTAACACATAGGAACATAGAAGACATAGTTGTTTGTGAAAATCTGTGGGTTTTAACACATAGGAACATAGTAATTCATGGATTCTAACACATAGGAACATAGGAAACATAGTTTTTTGTGAAAATTTCACACCTAATAAATTCGTGAAAATTTGTGTAATTCGTGGTTTTTAACACATAGGAACATAAGACTTAGTTGTTTGTGAAAATTTGTGTAATTCGTGGCTAAAAATCTTCCCTAAAAAGGCACATCTCCTCCATCTGGCTCATTTCCAAAAACATCTTGAGCACTTGGAAATGAATTGGTATCTAAACCAGAATTCATTTTTGATGTATATATAGAATCAAAATTATTATCTTCTAAATCAGAAAACAAGGCTAAATGACCTGTAAATTTAAGACGAATATTCTCTAAACCACCATTTCTATGTTTGGCAATAATTAATTCGGCTTGACCTTCACAAGGAGTATGATCATCATCATCCCATTCTGTATTACCATAATATTCTGGTCTAAAAATAAACGAAACAATATCTGCATCTTGCTCAATGGCACCAGATTCACGTAAATCTGACAACATTGGTCGTTTAGAGCCTCCACGAGTTTCCACAGCACGAGATAACTGTGATAGTGCAATTACAGGAATATTTAATTCTTTTGCAAGTGCTTTTAAGTTTCTTGAAATAGTAGAAATTTCTTGCTCACGATTACCTCCATTTTTACCATTTCCTCCAGCAGTCATTAATTGTAAATAATCAATTACTACAATTTTAACATTGTGTTGAGAAACCAATCGTCTTGCTTTTGCACGTAAATCAAAAATAGATAAAGATGGTGTGTCATCAATAAAAATAGGAGCATCAGCCAATTTTTTTACTTTAATACGCAATTGTTCCCATTCGTGATTTTCTAAAGTTCCTTTTTTTAACTTACCTGATGAAATTCCTGTTTCACTTGAAATCATTCTTGTAATTAACTGAACAGAAGACATTTCCAAAGAAAAAATAGCGACAGGCATATCAAAATCTATTGCCATATTTTTTGCCATAGACATTACAAATGCCGTTTTTCCCATACCAGGTCTTGCTGCTAAAATCACCAAATCTGAAGGTTGCCAACCAGAAGTAAGCGAATCTAATTTTGTAAAACCAGACGGAATTCCACTCATTCCTTCTGTTTTTGAAATATCTTCAATTTTTTTAAGTGCTTGAGCAACTAAACCTTCGGCAGTTTCTGAACTTCGTTTTAAACTTCCTTGAGAAACTTCAAAGAGCTTGGCTTCAGCGGAATCTAATAAATCAAAAACATCGGTAGTTTCATCATAAGCTTCTTGAATAATATCGTTAGAAATACTAATTAATTTTCGTTGAATATGTTTTTGTAAAACAATACGAGCGTGAAATTCAATATGAGCAGAAGAAGAAACTTTTTGAGTTAAGCTAATCAAGTAAGCATCTCCACCAGCAACTTGCAAATTTCCTTCTTTTATTAACCTATCGGAAACTGTTAATAAGTCAATTGGTTGTGAATCTTTAAACAAGGCATAGATTGCATCATAAATATATTGATGTTCTTTTTTGTAAAAAGTTTCTGAAGTCAACACATCAATAACGTCATCTACTCCTTTTTTATCAATCATCATTGCTCCAAGTACAGCTTGCTCTAATTCAAGTGCTTGTGGTGGTAATTTTCCTTTTTCTAAAGGAATTACCGTGCCTTTTTTAGCGTTTTTAGATTGAAATTGCTTTGGTTGCTCCATAGAACAAAAATAGTTTTTTATTTCATTTTTTAAAATTATCCGTCCTTTAAATTTGCATTTTTTGTTAATACATTGTTAATAAAACTGTTAATAAATCAAAAATCTTGTTTATAGTATTTTTACTTTTTTTAAGATTGTAATAGAATAACTTGTTAAGCCAATATTTAATAAATAGCTAATTAATATAGTTTATAAAATAAAATGGATTAAAAGTTGAAAAGATGTGATAAAAAATTTATTTTTGAAGTATGCAAAAAAGAAATATTGTTTTAACTATTTTACTTCCAATTCAGATACTATTAGTGAATTGGCTTTCTAAATATCCTCATTTTATTGAAAAATATTATTCAAACGGAATATATCCTCATATAGCTTCTTTTTTAAGAACTGTTTTAAGTTGGATTCCTTTTTCTGTTGGCGATATATTCCTTTTATTGGCATTGATTTACATCGTCCTAAAATCAATTCGGTTTATTAAACGAAAATCAAAAAATTACTGGCAACTTTTTTTTAGTATTGGAAGTAAATTATCTGTTCTGTATTTTATTTTTTATCTGTTTTGGGGAATGAATTACTACAGAGAACCGTTGCAAAAAAGTTTAAATTTAAGTATTCCTAAATATAATATTGATGAATTGGCTGTACTTACTGAAAAATTATTAGTTAAAACGGAAGAAATTCATTTTAAATTGACTAGAAATGACACCATACCTGTACAAACCGTTTTAACACAAACGGAATTATTAAATAGAACAGTGAATGGTTATGCTGAATTGGCAAAAAAATATCCTCAATTTACTTATACACATCCAGAAGTAAAAAAATCCATTTTTAGTACACCTATGAGTTATATGGGTTTTGGCGGTTATTTGAATCCGCTTTCTGGTGAAGCACAAGTAAATTACAATTCATTGGACTTTGATTTACCTTCAACAGCAAGTCATGAAGTTGCGCATCAAATTGGATATGCCAATGAAAGTGAAGCCAATTTTATTGGATATTTAGCTGCAATTAACAATCCTGATTTATTATTTCAATATTCAGGTTATTTAATGGCGTTACAATATGCTTTAGGAAATATTTATCGCTCTGATAAAGACTTGCACAATGAAATTTACAACCGATTACCCATTGGTGTTCAAAAGAATTTAAAAGAAAATTACAAACATTGGAAAAAATATAAAAATCCGTTTAAGCCCTATTTTCACAAATTTTACAGTTT
>CAZYKN010000205.1:0-4482 GCA_964648135.1 uncultured Flavobacteriaceae bacterium | reverse complement strand
TAAATATTTTAACAATGAAAAAAGTAGTAATAGTAGTATTTGCAATGATTTTTGGTTTGAGTATGAATGCTCAAGACAAAAAAGAAAAAATTAAATTTAAACCAACGGTTAAAATTAATGGTAGAGTACAATTTGATTATGAATTTTTAAAACGTGCTGATGCGGAAGATGGTTTTAATGGAAATGAATTTAGAAGAGTGCATCTTTCTGCTACTGGTAAAGTAGCTAAAAATGTAAAGTATAAAATTGAAACAGGCTTTGCACATGGTGATATAGGTTTTAGAGATGTGTTTTTAAAATATACCGCAGGAAAAGCTGGTAATTTTGCTATTGGATCTGTTGCAGAACCAACAGGTTTAGATATGGCAACAAGTAGTAAGTATATACCGTTTTTTGAAAGAGCAATGTTAACATCTATGCAAAATTTTAGATGGGGAACAGGTTTACATTATGAAAATTTTGGTTTGTTTGATGGTAAGGCTTCTTTCCAATTAGCTTATACTAACAACGGTAGTCATAGTGGAGGTTTTAAAGATACTAATTTAGAAAATGGTATGAATTTCGTAGCAAGAGTTACTGGGAATTTTTTAAACAATAAAGAGAAGCATCAAGTTATTCATGTAGGTTTAAATTATGATAGCAGACCTTATAGCGATTTAAAATTTAGAGCTGAAAATCACATGGCAGGTGATCAAGCTTTTGGTAAATATCATTATACCTTTGGTGGAGATAAAAGAACTGATTTAGGTTTTGAATTAGCAACTACTTTTGGTCCTTTATCTGTACAAGGAGAGTATAAACAACAATCTTTTAATGATGAAAATAAAGATTATGGAATGACTAGTTATTACGCATTTGCATCTTATTTTATTACAGGTGAGCACAGACCATATAAACACGCTTCTTTTGGTAGAGTAAAACCAAAAAATGATATTGATAATGGTGGTTTTGGAGCTATTGAAGTTTTAGCTCGTTATTCTTCTATGAGTGCTTCTGATGATGTTGTAGTTTTAAATCCTACAAACCCAAAAGATATTAATAACATCTCTTTAGGGCTAAATTGGTATTTGAATGCACACATGAGAGTAATGTATAATTACGTTATGACAGATGACGGAAATGAAGTGTTAGGTAATTTAGGACAACACTTATTTAGAGTTCAAATTGATTTTTAATAAATAACTAACAATTTTTTAAAAAAAAAGCAAGTGTTTTTTTCACTTGCTTTTTCATTAAAAGACTTTAAAGTCTTTATATGTAACACTTGTTACAATTGTTAAAAAAATTGTTAGCATATTTGCAGTATTAATTCAAAAAAATAATAATAAAAACAAACAAAAAATGAGCAATTTTTCTTTTAAAAAACTATTTAAAAACCAGTGGTCTTATGTATATGCTGGAATTTTATTTGCCGTAGCGCAAATAATTTACATGATGGGAATTTATTTGTACAAAGCAGGAGCAGGAGTTCCTGCTGAAAAAAACCATCTAATGCATATTAGTGTTACAACTGATTTAGGTAGAATGTTTAGAGGCTTAGAAGTCTTTATTGATAAAATTTTCGGAATTTATACCGAGCTATATGGTTCTTATGGCGTAGATGCTGCAGGACACATTATCCCTAATGAAGGAGGAGTGTTTACTCCAGGTATTGGTTGGCCAATTGTAGGGATGATTATTGGTGGTTGGTTAACCACAGTAATGGAAAAAGAAACAAGAGCTTGGGCACATTATTCTAAAAAAGCCTTAATTGTATCTTTTTTTGGAGGTGCTTTCTTTAGTTATGGTACTCGTATTGCAGGTGGTTGTACATTAACACACTTAATGGGAGGAATTCCATTTATGGGTATTCGTTCTTTTGGTTCTGTAATGTTTATGGCAATGGGTGGTGCTTTAGGTTTCTTAGTGATGGAAAAATTAGGTTTAGCCAATTATTTTAAACATCAAGAAACAAAAGCCTATGTAATTGCAAATAAAGATAAAGGAGAACAAGCAACTTATAAAGAAGGTTACGATTGGAGAAAAAATCCTGTATTTTGGTTGGCTTTATCATTTACAGTAATCTTTTTAACTGCTGCTTTATATGGAGCTTTCTCTGGAGATGCAGGAATGCAACATTTGCACAATGGTACAATAACTGCTTTTGGTAAATCTATTGCAAATAGAAGTGGTTTCTTTGTTGTAATGACTTTATTAGCAGGTATTGTAGCAGGTTTGGCATTATCTAAATCTGGTTACGGAACAGAATGTTCTTTGGTTTCTTTAGAAACTGCAGGAGATATGACCAAGAATGATGAGAAATTTGCTAAAATGGGTGTTCCAAGAATTACACGTACTTTAATGCGTTCTTATTCGCCTATTATTGGTGTGGTTACTACTTGGGTTTTAATGTTAGCTTTTATGTTAATTGCTTGGACATTCTTTGGAATTTCTCCAAAATTAGGTACAGGTCTTAAAGCAGGTTTAACCGCAGGAAACTTCTTAGGAGGTTTGTCCTTAGGGTTTGGAGCAGTAACATTAGTAGGTTGTGAAATTAGATCATATATGCGTATTGGTATGGGATATATCAATACTTTGGTTGGATTTGTTGGTTTTGCAGTTGGTTATTTACCTTATACTTTATTTCCACATGAACACCACAGCTTTTTAAATGCTACTGTATTATTTGGTACACATGATGATGGTACGGCAGGTTTCTTTTCAGATAAAAGAGAAATATACTCTTTAATTTCTGATAATCCAACCGTTCAAAAATTAGTAATGTTTGCTTGGTTCTTACTATTGGCTTATTTCTTAAGACATTTATTGAAAAAAGGATCTCAAAATATTGGTTTAAAGCCAGTACAGTTAATCCACTTGAATACAGAAGAAATTCAAAATACAATTGATGCAGAACAAAAAGACGGTAAAATTAACGGAGTAGATGCTCCAATACCAGTTCCTGTTGAATCGTATCCAGAAAATTATAATAAATAAAAAAATTGATTTTTAGTTAGTAGTTTGTGAGCCTAATTTATGTAGTAGTTTATTAGGCTCACTTTTGGATAAACATCAACTATGTAACTTTTATTACACAAATTAATTGAGAACAAGAGTATCTTTGTACACTATTATTAATTAACTAAAATTTTAAAAAGTATGGATTATATCTTACCTTTAATTATTGGATTTGTTGCTGCCTTTGTTGGATTAATTGCACCGTCAATGTTAAACATGACAGCTGCCAAAACAACTTTAGAAAAAGGAAAAGTAGCAGGTATTCAGTTTGCAGCTGGAGCAGCTTCTGTGGTTACTATACAAGCCTTTATTGCTGTGTATTTTGCAAATAAAATTACGCCAGAAATTATAAAAACCTTACAAAAAGCAGCCTTTTTTGTACTCATTGCATTAGCAATATTTTTCTTTATGCAAGCTCGTAAAAAATTTAAAGCAGAAGGCTCAGATAAAAAAGGAAGTTCTTTTATGGTTGGTATGGGAATGTCTTCATTAAATATGTTGGCTGTACCTTTTTATTTGGCTATGGCAAAAGTTGGACAAGGTTATGGCATGATTTTGGATATACCTTATTCGTTGATTTATGTTGTTGGAGCGGTTTTAGGAGCTTTTTCTTTATTCGCAATTTACGCATCATTTGCTGAGATTATTGCTAAGAAAGCAGCTTTTATTGCTAAAAATATTAACTATATTCTAGCAGGATTATTTACTATTTTAGCTATTGTTTCTTTAATAAAATCTATGGCTTAAAAGAGCCTTTTAATTGAATAAATAACACTATAAATAAAAAAATGTTTATTTTCATTTTGTTAAATCATTGATTTGCATATTTGTAAAATAATAACTATTATTGCACCGAAGAAAAAGAAAATACAAACACAAAAAAATGCAAACACAAAAACTACCCTCAGAAAGTTCATGGAAAGTAATCCATGCCAGTGAATTTGAAAAAAGAAAACCTCAATTAGCTAAACCTGCTGTTATTGATGAGGAAATTAAAATTGATAACAATAAAATGTTATTAAGTATCACAGATACTAAAGGTGTTATTACCTATTGTAATCAAGATTTTGTGGATACTTGTGGATATGAAGAATGGGAGTTAGCAGGTTCACCACATAATATTATTCGTCATCCAGATATGCCTAGATTTATCTTTAAGTTTATGTGGAATCGTATTGAGAATAAACACAATATTATTGCCATTGTAAAAAATTTAGCTAAAGATGGTCGCCATTATTGGGTAATGACAGACTTTGTAATTAAAGAAGACGAACAAGGAAATATTACTGGTTATAAAGCATATCGCCGTCCTGCGCCTAGAAAAGCAATTGAAGCAGTTATTCCGCTTTACAAAAAACTCTTAAATATTGAAAAAGTTAAAGGGATGGATGCCTCTCAAGATTATCTTATAGGTTATTTGGAAAGCTTAAACACTACTTATGATGATTTTATTGAAAATTTAATTATCGATACTGTTGATGAATC
>CAZYKN010000204.1:0-4499 GCA_964648135.1 uncultured Flavobacteriaceae bacterium | reverse complement strand
CCACATTCGGCATTATTTGTTACGATAAATACTTTACCATCTGGACCATCTCCTCCAGTAACAGAATACATCTTTAAAGAAGAAATTAAACTTCCCGCAGGAGCTAATTCAGTTAAAGAATAGAGTGCCATTTTAATTTCTTGAGGATTTGATGCATATACACCAGAAGGCAAGTAATGTGTAAAATCATTGGCAACCAAAGTAATAGTTTGACCAAAGGAGTTTCCGTTTTCATCAAAAGCTTCTACATTGGTATTGTTATTTCCTCCTCTTTCAGTAATTATAATAAAAGAATTTCCTGTTGCAACAATTGGCGTATTATAATTTAAGGTATAATAATCTGAAGCAGTAATACTTGGATCTTGTCTTTGATACCAATTTACATCTCTAGATTGGAAGGCATTTAAAATAATTGTATTCCAGTTTGCATTTGTAGAACTAGTTACATTCCAATTATCATGAAATGCTTCCGAAATATTATTCCCTAAATTTTGAAAATGAGCTTCATAAGAATCTGGAGCAACAAAAATAGGATATTCTATTCCGTTATAAGTAACTGAATTGAAAATTGCAGAATCATTATGACCTGTTCCTGTAAAATTAAAACTTGTATTTCCTGTGGTAAAAGGACCATAAACAGTTTCATCAACACATTCTTGTTCATCTGTTATTCCATCGTTATCATCATCTAAATCTATTATATCACAAATACCATCACCATCGGTATCTAAAGTATTTTCTACATTAATTATTACGTCATCAGAAACAGATACTGGATTTACATCACAATTTGTACAAGTATAAGAAGCGGTATAAGTTTCTGTATCTGTAGGACAAACAGTAGTAGTCACATTATTTGAAACTAATACATTACTAGAATCATACCAACCATCAAATACTACATTTGCAGGAGTTGGGTTTTGAGGTAAAAATTGCCACACTTCGTTATCTGCTGTCCATGGAGAATCACTAGTTTGTCTTCCTGGTGCGTTATATGAAAGTGTGCCAGAAGCGTTTTGAATACCTACTAAAGCTCTACCTCCATTCCAATTATCACAAACTACTGGTTTATGTACTAGATTTACACTAACAATATTCGTTGTTTCTTGTAAAATAATTTGTTGGGTTGTGTTTTCTGGACAATCAGTTTGAGAATTTCCGTTATTATCCCAATCCTCATAATGCATTACACTAGTATAAGTAACCACAAATTGTCTATAAGGTGCTGTACCAGAAACAAAATATTCAATAACTCCTCCACCACCAATATTGGTTTGCGTTAATAAATCATGATACGCTCCAAAAATAGTATTGGCAAATAAATTAGTACTTGGTAAATCATCTGTAAAATACCATTCACAATATCCTCCAGGAGTATTCCCAACTAAATCAAAAGTTACCACTCCATTATCACCAATTAATAATTGATTATAAGTATTCCCAAAAAAACTAAAATTAAATCCTATATTTATAGTGTCTGACCAACGATCATCAACATCAATGCCTGTTGCAGTTGCAGGAACAGGGATTGGTGTACAAAAATCATTCCCTATTATATAAGAAGTAGTATCGTTACCAATAGCTAAATTTACAGGATTTGTTGTTGCATTGATATTGACACAATCACCACAATTTATAGTCTGATCTTCACCAGCATATACTCCTAATCCACATCCTTGTTGCGCAAAAGAAAAAGTGAAAAATAAAAAATAAAAAATAAAAAATAAATTAGTTCTCTTTTTAATATTCAATTTAAATAAATTGATAAATTGTAATTCTAGTTTCATAGTTTTAGTTAAAAAAGAGAATTAGATAAGTTACTCAAGTCAATTACAATATAGTTAAAAACAAATAAAACAATTAACAAACTGATATACAGTGTTTTATACTAAATAAATAATATCTAATCTCCAAATTATAAATAATAACAAAACTAATACTATTTTTTTAACACACAAACAAAATATCTATAAAATTTATTAAACTATTTGTAGTGAATTCAAAAATAGATATTAACATGATAAGCATCTGAAAACAAATTAATAACAACAAAATGTTAATAAAAAAGTAATTAACAACAAACTATAATTTTTTATTATTATGATGCCTATCATGATCACGTTTTGTTCGTTTAATCATTTTTTTATCAAAAGCCTCTTGTAAATTAGTATTTGTTTGATTTGCCAAACATAAAACAACAAACAACACATCGGATAATTCTTCGCCTAAATCTTTATTTTTATCGCTTTCTTTTTCTGATTGCTCTCCATATCTTCTTGCCATAATACGTGCTACTTCTCCAACTTCTTCGGTAAGGATTGCCATATTGGTGAGCTCATTAAAATAACGAACGCCATGTTCTTTAATCCAGTTATCTACTGTTTGCTGTAATTTGGTAATTTCCATTTTATAAATTTTAAATTCAAAAGGTAACTATTCAACTTTTTTTCTCGCAAAGACGCAAAGTTTTGAGTTAAAAATCTAAAAAAGTTTGATTACCATCAATCTAAAAAAAATAAATTTTATTTGAATGATACTAAAATTACACAAATCAATAACACGTTAAGCTTTATACCTTAGTGTCTTTTCGAGATTTTTATACTTTGCTTTGCAATCTTTATGTGAAAAACAATGGCAGAATAATTTTTTCAAAAATACAAAAATAAAATGCTTAAATTTGTAAATATGAAATTTCATTGGTTTAATTCGGTTGTATCTTGGTTTTTAAAAAAAAGAATACATCAAATAGAGTTGTTTTTAAAATATCCTATTGATGTTCAATATGAGGTATTAGACAAATTACTTCAAGATGCAAAAAATACTAAAGTTGGTAAAAAATATCAATTTGATAAAATAACAGATTATTCCTCGTTTGTAAAATCAATTCCATTACAATTTTATGAAGATGCTGCTCCTTTAATAGAACAAACAAGAAAAGGAGAACAAAATATTTTTTGGCACAGTAAAATAAAATGGTTTGCCAAATCTTCTGGAACTACAAATGCAAAGAGTAAATTTATTCCTGTAAGCGAAGAAGCTTTAGAAGACTGCCATTACAAAGCGGTTAAAGATATGTTGTGTTTATACGTTAATAATAATGAAGATGCAAAAATGTTTTCTGGTAAGAATTTGCGCCTTGGCGGAAGTAGTGAAACTTATGAAAATAACGGAACATATTTTGGTGATTTATCTGCAATTATCATCGAAAATTTACCACTTTGGGCTGATTATAGTTCTGCTCCAAAACAAGAAACAGCGTTATTAAGTGATTGGGAAATAAAAATGGATCGGATTATTAATGAAACAATTCATGAGGATATTACAAGTTTAGCTGGAGTTCCTTCTTGGATGTTGGTTTTGCTAAATAAAGTTTTAGAAGTTACCCAAAAAGACAATATTTTAGAAGTTTGGCCAAACCTTGAAGTCTATTTTCATGGTGGAATTAATTTTAGTCCTTACAGAAAACAATTCCAAAAATTAATTCCAAAAACGGATTTCAAATATTATGAAACCTACAATGCAAGTGAAGGTTTTTTTGCTATTCAAGATAGAAATTATTCTAATGAAATGTTGTTAATGCTAGATTATGGAATTTTTTATGAGTTTATTGATATGAATGAATTTGATGGAAAAAATTCACCTACAATTCCGTTAGAAAAAGTAAAATTACATACTAATTATGCTTTGGTAATTACAACCAATGCTGGTTTGTGGCGATATATTATTGGCGATACCATTCAGTTTACTTCATTAACGCCTTTTAGAATAAAAGTTACTGGAAGAACCAAACATTTTATCAATGCTTTTGGTGAAGAGTTAATTATTGACAATGCAGAAAAAGCCTTAAAATTAGCTTGTGAGAAAACAAATGCTGAAATATTAGAATATACTGCTGCTCCAATATTTATGGATGATACTAAAAAAGGAGCGCACCAATGGTTGATAGAGTTCTCCAAAGCTCCAAAAGATCTAGCTTTTTTTACTGAAGTATTAGATAGTTCTTTAAAAGAAATAAATTCTGATTATGAAGCAAAACGCTATTTAAACATGACTTTAAACCTTCCAAAAGTTACCATTGCAAAAAAAGGATTGTTTTACAAATGGCTAAAAAGTAAAAACAAACTTGGTGGACAACACAAAATTCCTCGTTTGTGCAACAATAGAAAAATTATGGAAGAATTATTACATCTTTGTGAGGTATAACTATTTCCCAGCAACAATAAGAACTATTTCTCCTTTTGGTGCTTTTTCTTGATAGTGTTTTAATACTTCGGTTACTGTTCCTCTTATGGTTTCTTCAAACATTTTGGTTAATTCTCTTGAAACTGAAACTTGACGTTCTGCTCCAAAATACTCCGCAAATTGGGTTAGGGTTTTTACAAGTTTATGTGGTGAAACATAAAAAATCATTGTTCTTGTTTCTTCGGCTAAGAGTTTTAATCTGGTTTGCCTTCCTTTTTTTGGAGGTAAAAAGCCTTCAAATACAAATTTATCGTTTG
>CAZYKN010000203.1:0-4512 GCA_964648135.1 uncultured Flavobacteriaceae bacterium | reverse complement strand
TAAAATGAACAGGTAAATCTTTTAATTTAATTTCTTTGAGTTGATTAGACGAAAATAAAATACTACCATCTTTGGCAATTAAATGTTCGCAAGTTGTAAAAAAAGGCGTTAAACTTGTTTGAGTTGTTATACTATTTCCACCAGCAATGAGTAACATTTTCTGTAAATCATTATCAAAACAAAGTACTTTATCCCAAGAATTTTCTTCTAAAATATGTAATAAATTTTGATTAACCTCTTCTTGATGAGAACAATATAAAAATTTACCTTCGTTTTTATTAAAATAATGGACAAAACTTTCATCTAAAGGTAAGTTTAAAATGGGTTCTTCAATAGCCATTTTTTCTACTTCCTTTTTTTTTGACGAAAATAAATTTTTAAAAAAACTCATAGTAATAATATTCAAAGCAAAAGTACAAAAAAATGTTCACTAAGTTTTAAGGCTTAGTGAACATATATTATTCTTCTTGAGTGCTTTTAGATTTTTTTGAAGTTTTTTTAGATGCTATCTCTTTTTTCTTTGAATTGCTCACTGCCATTGGAGATTTTACAAAAGGTCTTTCTCCAAAGATACGAGTTAAATCATCTCCAAAAATCACTTCTTTTTCTAACAAACGTTCTGCTAATTCAGTGAGCTTATCTTTGTTGTCGCTAATAACTTTAATGGCTCTTTGGTATTGTTCTTCAACAATTGTAGAAATTTCTTCATCAATAGTTTGTGCGGTTTTTTCACTGTATGGTTTAGTGAAACCTTGACCTTGAGGATCGTAATAACTAATATTACCAATTTTATCACTTAAACCATAAATAGTAACCATTGCTTTAGCTTGTTTCATCACTTTTTCTAAGTCATTTAATGCACCTGTTGTAATCTGATTAAAGATCACTTTTTCAGCAGCTCTACCACCAAGAGTAGCACACATTTCATCTAACATTTGTTGTTTAGAAACCAACATACGCTCTTCTGGTAAATACCAAGCAGCTCCTAAAGACTGACCACGAGGTACAATAGTAACTTTAACTAATGGCGATGCGTGTTCAAGCATCCAACTTACCGTAGCATGACCGCTTTCGTGATAAGCAACGGTTGTTTTTTCTTTAACTGTAATGAGTTTATTTTTCTTTTCTAAACCTCCAACAATCCTATCAGTTGCATCTAAAAAATCTTGATGATGTACTGCTTTTTTATTATTTCTAGCAGCAATTAATGCAGCTTCATTACAAAGATTGGCAATATCTGCACCAGAAAAACCAGGTGTTTGCTTAGATAAAAATTCTAAATCTACATCTTTGTCTAGTTTTAAAGGTTTAATATGAACTTCAAAAATTTCTTTACGTTCGTTTAAATCTGGTAAATCAACAAAAATCTGACGGTCAAATCGTCCTGCACGCATTAAAGCTTTGTCTAATACATCAGCTCTATTGGTTGCAGCAATTACAATAACGTTGGTGTCTGTACCAAAACCATCCATTTCTGTTAATAATTGATTTAAGGTGTTTTCACGTTCATCATTTCCACCAGTCATATTGTTTTTTCCTCTTGCTCTACCAATGGCGTCAATCTCATCAATAAAAATAATACTAGGTGATTTTTGTTGAGCTTGTTTAAATAAATCACGTACACGTGAAGCGCCAACTCCTACAAACATTTCAACAAAATCTGAACCAGATAATGAAAAGAAAGGTACTTTTGCTTCACCAGCTACTGCTTTAGCAAGTAGTGTTTTTCCTGTTCCTGGAGGACCTACAAGCAATGCTCCTTTTGGTATTTTACCACCAAGTTTGGTGTATTTTTCTGGGCTTTTTAAGAAATCTACAATTTCTTGTACTTCTTCTTTTGCACCTTCTAAACCAGCAACATCTTTAAATGAAGTGTGTGTATCTTTATCTTTGTCAAATAATTTTGCTTTAGATTTTCCAATAGAAAAAATCTGTCCTGGACCACCAGCACCTCCACCAGCACCTCCAGACATTCTACGCATAAAAAATATCCAAACACCAATAAGGAGTAAAAATGGCAAGAAGCTTACCAACATATCTCCAAGGGTATCTTTGTAAATATCGTTTTTATGAATAAAATCTAAATTGTATTGTTTTTTACTTTCGTCTAAATATTTTTCAAAATTCTGTAAATCTCCAAAAACAACTTTAAAATTTGCAGGTTTTTTAAGTTGCGATAAAAAGCTTTGTTTGGGAATGTATTTTTTATATTCCTTTTTAGATAAGGCTTCGTCTTTAAGAAAAATTTCTGCGTAGTGATTGTTAATCACCATGTTAATTTCTTTGATGTCATTTTGAGGTAACATCTTTTTAAATTCAGTATAACTTACTTTTTCATTTGGATTATCATTCCCAAAAAACAAAAAAGAAAGTAAAATAGAAAAAATAATGGCATAAATTATCCATGTAAAATTAAATTTTATTTCTTTAGGTTTTTTATTACCTTGATTGAATGGTGCTTTTTTATAATCTTTTTTATCTTTACTCATTGGTCTGTTTTAAGCTTTACAATTTTTAATATGTACTTTTAATTTGAGTGATTTTAGCATCACCCCAAAGTTCTTCTAGTGCATAAAAATCTCTAATTTGTTTTTGAAAAACATGAACAACTACATGTACATAATCTACCAAAACCCATTCAGAATTTCCTTCACCTTCTACATGCCAAGGTTTTTCTTGTAGGTTTTTTCCTACTAATTTTTGTATTGAACCAGAAATGGCACTAACTTGTGTATTTGATGTTCCGTCGCAAATAATAAAATAATCGCAAACAGTATTCTCTAAATCTCTCAAATCTAGGAGAGTAATGTGTTCTCCTTTTACTTCTTCTATTCCTTTAATTATCTCTGTAATTAATTGATCGTTACTTGCTATTTTTTTTGTCATTCAAATTATTATATTAACTGCAAATGTATTAATTTTATCCTTTATATTTTTATAAAAAAGATAGTTTCTATATGAATATTTACAAACTTGATGCCATTAGCTCTACCAATGATTTTTTAAAGGAGCTAACGAAACAAAAACAACTGGAAAATTTTACTGTTGTAAGTACTCAATTTCAAACAAATGGAAAAGGACAAGCGTCAAATAAATGGATTTCTGATAAGGGTAAAAACCTATTGTTTAGCATGTTGGTTAAATGTTCGTCTTTAAAAATTGAGAATCAAGCATACTTAAATTTTGCAATTTCTTTAGCTATTTTTAATGTGTTAAAAAAATATTTGGCTTCAATTTATATTAAATGGCCAAACGACATAATGGCAGATGACCAAAAAATTTGTGGTATTTTAATAGAGAATACAGTAAAATACCGACAAATTAGTCAAAGTATTGTTGGAATTGGACTAAATGTGAATCAGCTTAATTTTAAAAATTTACCAAATGCTGTTTCTTTAGCGTTTTTATTAAAAAAAGAATTGAATAGTGATTTGCTTTTAGAAGCATTGATAATTTCTATAAAAAAACAAGTAGCACTGTTAGAAAATTCGTCTTTTAAAAATTTAAAAATAGCTTATGAAAAACATCTTTTTAAAAAAGGAATTTATTCTTCATTTAAAACAAACAAAGGAGTTGATATTTATGGAAAAATAATAGGTGTTTCAGCAAACGGATTACTTCAAATTGAATTAGATAATGGCGTAGTTAAAGAGTTTGCGAATAAAGAAATTCTTTATACTAAATATTAGGTCGTTTTGGTATTTATAACAAACCCTTCTAATTTATGTTAGAAGGGTTTGTTGTTTTTGCTAAAAAGTATTTTGTTCTTTTAGTTTCCGTCTAAATAATCAGGAATATTATCACCATCAGTATCTTGTGCGTCGTCTGGATTTCCATCTCTATTTGGGTCAGCATTTTCGTATTTGGTATCTATACCATCGCCATCATCATCATCATCTAAATAGTCTGGTGTATTATCGCCATCAGTATCAAGTGCATCATTTGGGTTGTAATCGTAATTTGGGTCAGCATTTTCGTATTTGGTAAAAAGACCATCTCCATCATCATCTTGATCAATAAAATTGGGTTTATTGTCGTTATCTGTATCGTCATTGGTAAAGTCATTGTCATTATTCAAATCTTCGTAAATAGACCAAATTCCATCAGATTCTTTATCTGTTCGTTTAACTGATGCCACTTCAATATGGAACATTATAGGAGCATTTGGTGGAATTTGACCTGAGCCTAAATTTCTATAAGCTAATCCAGAAGGCATAAAAAGAATTCCTTTTCCAGTATTTTCAAAAGTTAAAGGCATATCTGGTTGAGAGGTATTTGTTCCAGATTTATAATTTGGCAACCCATAAGTCCAACCTGGAATAACTTTTCCGTAAAGATCTGCCCAAAAAGTAAAATGGTTGTTACTGTCAAAGATGGTTCTTTCTTCCATATTGTTATTTACTTTGGTTAAAAGCAATCCTTTATAATTTACTAAGGTAGAATCTACTTTAGACGGACTTTCATTCACGCCTTCAGGTAAGGCTTTTAAATAATAAAGTTTGTAATCTACAT
>CAZYKN010000202.1:0-4523 GCA_964648135.1 uncultured Flavobacteriaceae bacterium | reverse complement strand
AAATTCAGCATGACGATACAAGGAAACTAAAGACTAAAGACCAATGACCAAAGACTGAAGACGACTGAAACTCGTCATTCTGAACTAGTTTCAGAATCTCTCAATAAATAAAAAGATGCTGAAATAAATTCAGCATGACGATACAAGGAAACTAAAGACTAAAGACCAATGACCAAAGACTGAAGACGACTGAAACTCGTCATTCTGAACTAGTTTCAGAATCTCTCAATAAATAAAAAGATGCTGAAATAAATTCAGCATGACGATACAAGGAAACTAAAGACTAAAGACCAATGACCAAAGACCACAAAGACCACAAAGACCAAAGACCAAAGACCAAAGACTATTTCGCCGTTATCATGGCAGGAGGAATAGGCTCAAGATTTTGGCCAATGAGCACATCGGAATATCCAAAGCAATTTCACGATATGCTTGGAGTAGGAGAGAGTTTGTTACAACGTACTTTTGCACGTTTTGAAAAGATAATACCTTCCAAAAATATATTAATTTCCACCAATAAAAAATATAAAAAATTAGTTTTAGAGCAATTGCCAAATATTACAGAACAGCAATTGTTATTAGAACCTGTAATGCGAAATACTGCTCCTTGCGTGTTGTATGCAGCGTTAAAAATTCATCATTTGAATAAAAATGCAGTAATGGTTATTGCACCTTCAGATCATTGGATTGATGATGAAGCTGAGTTTCAAAGAAACATATTAACCGCTTTTAAAGCAAGTAGTCAGCAAGATATTTTAATGACTTTAGGCATAAAACCATCCAATCCAAATACAGGTTATGGTTATATTCAGTATAAAGGAAATAATGAAATTAAAGAAGTGCTTAATTTTACTGAAAAACCACATCTTGAAAAAGCAAAACAATTTTTAAGTGAAGGAAATTACCTTTGGAATGCAGGAATTTTTGTTTGGAGTACCCAAAGTATTCTTAAAGCATTTAAGCAAAGTCTTCCTAAAATGGAACAACTCTTTGAAGTAGGAAATCACGTTTGGAATACCGATTTTGAAGATGATTTTATTGAAGATAATTATCCTAAAGCAGAGTCCATTTCAATTGATTTTGGAATTATGGAAAAAGCCAATAATGTTAAAGTGTTACCAGTAGATTTTGGTTGGAATGATTTGGGAACTTGGGGTTCTTTACATCAAAAATTAGCAAAAGACAGCAACCAAAATGCTGTTGTAAATGCAGAAACTATTTTTAGAGATGCTTCAAATAACATGGTGAGAACTCAAAAAGGAAAACACGTAGTAATACAAGGTTTAGATAATTTTATTGTGGTAGAAAAAGACAACGTATTGCTTATTTGTCCTAAAGATAAAGAGCAAGATATTAAAGAAATTGTTGCTGAGGTGAAGTCAAAATTCAATAATAAATTAACCTAATTATTCGCTTATGAAAGAGCAAAAGGACTTACAAGAAGAAAAAATAATTCAGAGTAAAGAAGAAGCTAAAAAAAGTGTTCAAGAAGCAAAGTCAAATGTGTCTATTTGGTTTAAAGAATTATTAGATATTCGCCATGATACAGATAAAGATGCTACTATAAAATCCATTAAAGATAATATTGCCATGAAAGGGCATACAGCATGGATTTTAGTGTTTTCAATCTTAGTAGCTTCTATTGGTTTAAATGTGAGTTCTACTGCGGTTGTCATTGGTGCGATGCTTATTTCACCACTTATGGGTCCTATTCTTGGGATTGGATTATCCGTTGGAATTAATGATATTGATACCTTAAAAAAATCATTAATCAACCTCGCAATTATGCTTGGATTGAGTTTGTTTACTTCGTGGTTGTTTTTTAGTATTCCCTTATTTCAAAAATTAACTCCAGAGTTGTATGCAAGAACAAAGCCAGATGTTCGTGATGTATTGATTGCTATTTCTGGTGGTTTGGCTTTAATTATTGCAATAACTAGACCAACACCTCAAACAAATACCGTTGCAGGTGTGGCAATTGCAACAGCACTAATGCCACCATTGTGTACAGCAGGTTACGGATTGGCAATTCAGAATTTTGATTACTTTTTAGGAGCACTGTTTTTATTTACAATCAATACAATTTTTATAGCCTTAGCAACCTTTGTTATTGTGAAATATTTACATTTTCCTATGGTGAAGTACATCAATTCTGCCAAGCGAAAACGCATTTCACGTTTTGCTTCTTTTGTGGCAATTATTGTGTTAGGAGCAAGTATTTATACTTTTTATGATTTGTATAAACGAAATAAATTTAACGATAACATAGAAAGTTATAAAACCGCCGTTAAAGACCTCGGTTATGTTTTAATTGATGAAGATAAAAAAGATGCAGATTATGATAATCAGACTTTAGTATTAACTGTCTTTGGAAAAGTAAATCCAGAGGATAGAAAAAAAATTGTAGCATTAAAAAATAGGTATAATTTAGAAGAATTAAAACCCATTATACAAGGAGGAATTGATGATTCTAAAGTCATTAATGAAATTCAGACTTTGCGTGATAAATTTGCCGAAAGTCAGAAGTTAATTGAAGGACGTGATGATTTTATTAAAAGCAAAGATGAGAGAATTCATTATTTAGAAAAAGAGTTAAGACGCGTTTTTAAGAATAGAATTCCTTTTGCTAAAATAAGCGAAGAAGCCAAAATAAACTATGAAAATTTAGAAGCATTGTCTTTTTCAAAACGAATCAATACCAATTTTAAAACACTAGATACATTAACTGTTTTTACTGTAAAATGGAAAGATAGTATGCCTAAAGAAAAGATTGCAATGCAGCAAAAAAAGTTAGGAATGTGGCTAAAAACACGATTGGAATTAGATACCTTGCAAATCATAAAACAGTAATGAAGCAACTCACTCATGTTGAAGTTAATAACAAAAAAGCTTCAAAAGAAATTATGGTTATTGCTGAAAACATAAGAACTCCAGAAAATGTTGGCATGCTATTGAGAATATCCGAAGCTTTTGGAGTGCATGATGTGATTATTATAGGAAATTCTCCAAATATTGAAAATAAAAAAGTCCTAAGAACAGCAAGAAACACAGAAAAAGTGTTAAATATTCAGTTTTTTGATACGATTGATAAAGTAATTCCCAAACTAAAAAAAGAAAAATTTCATCTTATAGGTTTAGAATTGACAGATAAGAGTAAATCTATTTCAGAACAATTATTTAATCAGCATAAAATTGCCTTATTTGTTGGCGCAGAACGTTTTGGATTATCAGATGAAATTTTAACTCAGTTAGACAGTATTGTGCATATTGATTTATTTGGAAAAAACTCTTCTATCAATGTAGTGAATGCTTTGGCAATTGCCTTGTATAAAATTACAGAGGTAAATGTGTAATGATTTTAAATATAAGGGATTTATGTTCTGATAAATTTCAAAAAATGATTTTTCTCAAGGCAAACTCATACTTGTGTTATGTCATTCCTGCGAAGGCAGGAATCTTTTGAATTATAATCTTAATTAAACATGATTCGTTTTATATTTATATTTTTTTCTTAATACATGACAAAAAACACTTCAACAGATGTAGATTTGTAAAAATCAACACCTTAGTATTCAGACCTCACAGGTTTTAAAAACCTGTGAGGTCTCTAAATTAAAGAAATTTTGAATGATTGTTAATTTTTATCATGTACTAAATTTTTTTATTAGATACATTTTGAGATTCCTGCCTTCGCGAGAATGACAAGAGAAATCAACTTAAACACAAAAAGTGTGAGTTTACCTTAGATTTTTTCTAAATCAAATTTTATTTCCTAAAAAAAACAATTACTTTTGTCAGCCAAATGAAAGACTTACCAAAACATAAAGGGTTACGAAATCAGTTAGTAGAAGTGCTGAGAACTAAAGGAATAAAAAATGAAGACGTTTTAGATGCAATTGCAAATATTCCACGGCATTTATTTATGGATTCAAGTTTTATAGATTTTGCATATAAAGATAAAGCTTTTCCTATTGCAGCTGATCAAACTATTTCACAACCTTATACTGTTGCTTTTCAGTCATCATTATTACAAGTAAAACCACAAAGTAAAATTTTAGAAATAGGCACAGGTTCTGGTTATCAAACGGCTGTGCTAGTTCATTTAAAAGCCACTGTTTATAGTATTGAACGACAAAAGGAATTGTTTGTAAAAACCAAAGTATTTTTACCAAAACTAGGTTATGTTGCTAAAAAATTAATCCTTGGTGATGGCTATAAAGGCTTGCCAGAAATAGCTCCTTTTGATGGAATAATTGTAACAGCAGGAGCACCTTTTGTTCCAAAACCATTATTAGCACAATTAAAAATTGGAGGAAGACTGGTAATTCCTATTGGAGATAAAGAACAAATTATGACCTTATTTATTCGTAAAAGTGAAAAAGAATTTAAAAAACAAGAGTTTGATAAATTTGCTTTTGTTCCTTTTTTAAAAGATGTAGTGAAGTAATTCTTGTATTTTATTTGGTTCTACTGCAAATTTAGTGGGAAAGAAAATTTTTTTATCACTCTAAAAGCATAGGACA
>CAZYKN010000201.1:3019-4535 GCA_964648135.1 uncultured Flavobacteriaceae bacterium | reverse complement strand
ACTAAATACTCTATATTTCATTATTATAAAAATTTTAGATTAAACAATTTCATAATTATTTTCAATTTTTTTTATAGCTTCATCTACTAATATTTCTGTTAGACCAACAGATGCACTAGTTTGAATTAATTTATCTTTTAGAACAAGAGGAAGACCGTTTAGGGATTTATCATCATCTATAATAATAAAATTCTCAGATAATCTATCTTTATTAAACCATTTTAAAAGTTCTTCTTTTCTATTAAAAAAACTAATATTTTCTGGCAATCTAGATATTTTATTTACTTTAATGTTTCGTCTATTAAAAATACTATGCCATTCATTTATAGAATATCTATTTTTATGAGATGTAGTCAATACAATTTCTGCATTTGAAAAATGGATTAATTTTTTAAGTGCCTTTACGGCTCTAGAACTAAAAGCATAAAAACCATCTTCTAACATTTCAGGTCTTTTCCATGAGTTAGCACGAACCATTACTCCATCTATATCTAAGTAGATTAACATATTGCAAATATATTTAAATTATTTTAATATACTAATAATCTCATCAATTGATAAGTTATTAAATTCGGCATCTTTTTTATTTAGTCTATTTATTTTTGCTGGTGTATCCCAATCTTCTTCGGTAAATTCAACTTTTGACCATTTACATTTTATAGTAGCTGAAGTTTTAGGATACGAATTATCATTTAAAGCGTAGTTTGCTAATAATGAACTAATATATCTGTGATGTCCGTCAATAATTAAATTATCATACACCTTTATAGCATCAAATTGTATACCATAAATCATTTTTTTATAAATTCTATTAATGATTGGAATGCAAAGAGTTTTATGTGTTGAATGCAAGTTTAAATTGCTTGTTTCTATAAGGTTTTTAATTTTTTCAATATTTATATCTTCCATTTTTAGGAGTTTTTACTTTAAGAATGGTTAATATTTAAAACACTCACAAATAGTAATTTTATAATAATCAAACAAATATAATTATATTATTCTTTTAAAAAATCTATTCTATCTCCAAAGTTCTTAAAAGTGCTTCAATTTCAAAAAGATAATCTCGCTTTTTAATATTAGGAGCATAAACAAAACCTTCGGCTACAATTACTCTATTTTTTGTTTTATCTAAAAGCGCATAACTTAAAAAAGGACCTGCCATAAAACCATTTTTTAATTCCCATACACCATGAGTTTCAATAGTTTTTTTTCCTAGCATAGTGGTATTAAATTGAATTGGAGCAAAAGCTTCTTCAGTAGTTAAAAAAGAACCTTCTTTATCACCTGGAATGTATTTTTCTCCTTTTTCATTTCGCCATTTTATTATATTATCATCATTAAATTCTTCTTCAGAATTTATTGGAACAGCATACACTTGAAGATTTAAATAGCCTTCTGGAATATCTTTTCTAAACCAAATATAATTAGACGTATCATGAACTTTTAAATATAAAATAGGAATTTTAACACTTAATCCTAAGTTTTTAAAGGTTTTTATGGAGTCTTTTGGCCAAAG
>CAZYKN010000201.1:0-2919 GCA_964648135.1 uncultured Flavobacteriaceae bacterium | reverse complement strand
GTAATAAAAAGTCTATTTATCATAATAAAAGTTTTGAGTTGGTTATTAAACCACAAAAAATATGCCGTAAAAATACAGGCTTTTAAACTAAAAAACACTAATTTTATCTTCAAATATCAATAAAATGCGTTGGAACATAAAAGAAATACCACAATTAGAAACTATCAATCATTTAGCTACTGCCATTCAAGTAGATGAAACCATTGCTAAATTATTGGTACAGCGTAATATTAAAACCTATAATGAAGCCAAAGCTTTTTTTAGACCTAGTTTAGATAATTTACATGATCCATTTTTAATGAAAGATATGGATGTAGCAGTACAACGTATTGAAAATGCCATAAAAAACAAAGAAAATATTATGGTGTTTGGCGATTATGATGTAGATGGAACAACTTCAGTTTCATTGGTTTACTCCTTTTTAAAATCCTATTATCCTAATGTAGTAACTTATATTCCAGATAGATATGAAGAAGGTTATGGTATTTCCTATAAAGGAATTGATTTTGCATCAGATAATAATATAGGTTTAATCATAGCCTTAGATTGTGGAATAAAAGCCATCGATAAAGTGCAATATGCCTCAAAAAAGCAAGTCGATTTTATTATTTGTGATCATCACAGACCTGGAGATGAATTGCCTCAAGCAGTTGCCGTTTTAAATCCAAAAAGAGTAGATTGTAACTATCCGTTTGATGAACTTTGCGGTTGTGGTGTTGGTTTTAAACTCATTCAAGCATTAGGCACACATAAAAATATGGCTATTAAAGATTTTGTTCCGTATTTAGATTTGGTTGCCACTGCCATTGCAGCAGATATTGTTCCTGTTATTGGCGAAAATAGAACCTTGGCTTATTTTGGGATGCAAGTCATTAACCAAAATCCTCGTATTGGAATTAAAGCACTCATACATCAAATAAAAAGACCTATTTTAAATATTACCGATGTTGTGTTTACCATTGCACCAAGAATTAATGCAGCAGGACGAATGAAATCTGGTATTCATGCTGTGAATTTATTAGTTGAAACGGATTTAGATAAAGCCAAACAGTTTGCAGTTTCCATTGAAAAATATAATTTAGATAGAAGAGAATTTGATAAACGAATTACCATAGAAGCCTTAAAACAAATTCAAGAAAATAACGAAGAAAACCACTTTACAACGGTAGTTTTTGATGAAGATTGGCACAAAGGAGTGATTGGTATTGTGGCATCTCGTTTAACAGAAACCTATTACAGACCAACTTTGGTTTTTACAAAAAGCGGTGATTTTTATGCAGCTTCTGCCAGATCTGTAAAAGGATTTGATGTGTATAAAGCTTTAGAGCAATGTAGCGACTTTATTGAACAATTTGGAGGTCATAAATACGCTGCTGGACTTACTTTAAAACCAGAAAACTATCCTAAATTTAAAGCAAAATTTGAGGAAGTGGTTAAAAATAGCATTCCTCCTGAATTGTTAGAGCCAGAAATTACGGTTGATACGGAATTGTTTTTAGAAAATATCACACCTAAATTCCAACGCATTATTAAACAGTTTGGTCCTTTTGGTCCAAAAAACATGAAGCCTGTTTTTTTAAGTAATGGTTTGCGTGATAATGGCTATGGAAAAACTGTTGGAGCAGAAAACACGCATTTAAAACTCAATATTATTTCTGGCTCAGACCAAAAAACCTATAACGCTATTGGTTTTAATTTAGGAAATAAAAAAGACTTGGTTAATAATGGAAATTCTTTTGATGCTGTTTACACTCTAGAAGAAAACACATGGAATGGTATTACTTCTATTCAATTAAACTTGAAAGATATTAGGTGAAAAAAATTAAAACTCTAAAACTTCAATTCTATTTCTATGTAAAATAATTTTACCTTCGTTTTCAAGTTGTTTTAGTAGCCTAGAAATCACTACTCTAGAAGTGTTTAGATCTAAAGCTATTTCTTGGTGTGTAGTATTTAAGGTAGCATCACGTAAAATTTTTACTTTATCTGCTAAGTATTTAAATAAGCGTTGATCCATTCGCATAAAGGCTAAAGTATCTATTGCTTCAATCATCTCATCTAATCTACTGCTATAGCTTTCTATAACAAATTCACGCCAAGTTTTGTATTTTGCCATCCATTCTTCTAATTTTTTAACAGGAATGTAAATGGCTTCACTTTCTTTTTCGGCAACGCCTCTTACTTTAGATTTAGAATGATTTAAGCAATTAACAAAGGAGATGGCACAAGTATCTCCACGTTCTAAGAAGTATAAAACTATTTCATCTCCATTATGGTCTTCACGTACAATTTTAATAGCACCGTTAAGTAAAAGAGGTACTTGTTTAATGGTATTACCTATATCAATAAGTAAATCTCCTTTTTGAAGTTTTACTAAACTACCGTACTGTTCAATTTCTTGAAGTAATTCAGGTTCAAAAACAATACTAAAGTAATCTTGTAATTTAAGTCTCATTTTATAGGTAGTTAATGTGTTGCAAGATACGTTATTTTTTTTAATTGATTAGTTCAAGGTAATAAAAAAAAGACTGCCTTTTCAGACAGCCTTTTAAAATTTGGTTAATTATAGGTTTAGAAAATAAATCTTAAACCAAATTGCATTTGCCATCTAGATAATAAACTAGAGTCATAAGCAAAAGTTTCAGTAACTGTACCATCATAAGTATAAGTTGGTACTCCAGCACCATCAACAGTAACACCAATTGGTGAAACTGATCTAGGTGTTTGAACAACTCCCCATTTTGAATTTAACATATTACCAACATTTAAAATATCAATACTAAATTGTAATTTATTACTATCCTTAATTTTATATTCTTGCATTATTTTCATATCCCATTTTCCTCTCCAAGGAGATAAAGCTCCGTAACGTTCTGCATATTCACCTCTATGAGCACTTAAATAATCATCTTGTTTAAT
>CAZYKN010000200.1:0-4544 GCA_964648135.1 uncultured Flavobacteriaceae bacterium | reverse complement strand
GTAAACACCAACTCATTTTCCGTAGATAAATTTCCATCAAAAGCATAATTACCATAATTAAAGCCTTTTAGATCTTCTGGTGATTCAATATTATGGTCAATAATGTATCTTACCATCATTCCTCTTGCTTTTTTTGCATAAAAGGCAATCATTTTAAGATTTCCATTTTTATAATCTTTAAAAACTGGCGTGTAAATTGGAGCTTTAATTAACTTTGGTTTTAGAACTTTATAATATTCATTGCTAGCCAAATTCACCAAAACATCATCTTTAGTAAATTCTTTATTGAGCGTGTCTGTGAGTGTATTATCCCAATATTGATACAAGTTTTTAGCAGTATTTACTTGTAATTTTGTTCCCATTTCTAAACGATATGCTTGCATTAAATCCAATGGTTTTAAAATTCCATATTGACCTGATAATATGCGTAATTTATCTTGCAGTTGGTTTATCTTTTCAAGCGGAATGCTATACGCATCCAATCCTTCGTAAACTGTACCTTTAAAGGCATAAATAGCTTGTCGTGCATTTTGAGGTGTAAAGGGCAATTTCCATTCTTGATTTCTTTTCCAATTCAAATCGGCTAATTTTTCTGAGATCTTCATCAGTTTAGATAATTCTGTTGGTGTTTTTTGTTTTAAAACGGAATTCAATTCCTTTGCTTGTTTTAAAAAAGCAGGTTCTGTATGTTGTTCTGTTGGAAGTTCTGTGGTAAAATCTAATGATTTTGCTGGTGATATGACTATTTTCATTTTTTTTGATTTTGGTGATAGTTAAAATGTGGAGATGCAATGTGGAGACGTGATAAATCACGTCTTTACGATGAGATAAGAGCTACATAATCTTCTTCTGATATTATTTTTATCCCTAATGTTTCTGCTTTTACTTTTTTTGCAGGTCCCATTTTATCTCCTGCTATTAGATAATTTGTTTTTTTAGAAAGTGATCCAGCGTTTTTTCCTCCATGGTCTTCAATAGATTTTTTTAATTCGTTTCTACTAAAAGTTGAAAATACTCCAGAAACTACAAAAGTGAATCCTTCTAAAACATTTGAAAGCTTTGTATCGTTTTCTATTAATTCAAATTGCAATCCTTTTTCTTTTAACCGATTAACTATTTCTATATTTAGTGGAACTTTAAAAAATTGAATGATACTTTCAGCAATTTTTTCGCCTATTTCATCCACATTTTTTAAAGTCTCAAAGTCCGCTTTTATTAAATTATTAATATTTTTAAAATGCTTTGCTAGCTTTTTAGAAACCGTTTCTCCGCAAAACCGAATACCTAAAGCAAACAACACTTTTTCAAACGGAATTTGTTTTGAAGCCTCTAAACCATTAATAATATTTTCTGCTGATTTTTGAGCCATACGTTCTAAAGGCAATAAATTTGCTAATTTTAAATCGTATAAATCAGCATAATTTTTAATTAAATGGGCATCGTATAATAACTCTACAGTTTCATCGCCAATACCGTCAATATTCATAGCTTTTCTGCTGATAAAATGCTGTATTTTACCAACTACTTGTGGTTTACATCCATATTCATTTGGACAATAATGCTTTGCATCTCCTTCTGTTCTAACGAGTAGTGTATTGCAAGACGGACAATGCGTTGCGTATTGAAAAGGAACTGAATCTAAAGGGCGTTTTTCTAAATCTACTCCAACAATTTTTGGGATAATTTCGCCACCTTTTTCTACAAAAACGGTATCGTTTAAACGGATATCGTATTTTTCTATTTGATCTTTATTATGTAAAGAGGCACGTTTTACCGTAGTTCCTGCCAATTGCACAGGTTCTAAATTAGCAACTGGAGTGATTGCTCCAGTTCTACCAACTTGATAGCTTACACTGCGTAATTTGGTGCTTACTTGCTCTGCTTTAAACTTGTAAGCAATTGCCCAACGAGGTGTTTTTGCTGTAAAACCAATCTCATTTTGATAGTGTAAATTATTTACTTTTACTACAATTCCGTCAGTTTCATAAGGTAATTCGCTTCGTTTTTTATCCCAATAATTAATAAATTCAAAAACTTCATCAATTGAAGTACATTTTTTTATTTCGTTTGGGACTTTAAATCCTACTTTTCTTGCTGCTGCTAATATTTCAAAATGTGTTTCATACTTGGTTTTATCGGTTACAACGTGATAAAGTAAACAATCTAACGGACGCTTTGCTACTTCTGAACTGTCTTGTAATTTTAGGCTTCCACTAGCGGTATTTCTAGGGTTTCTGTATGGTTCTTCTCCATTTGCAATTCGCTCTTCATTCATTTTGTAAAACCCTTTAAAAGGCAAGACAATTTCTCCTCTAATTTCAAAATCAGCTATAAACTCTTTGCTATTTATCGTTAACGGAATTGATTTAATGGTTTTGATATTTGCTGTAACATTATCACCTTTAAATCCATCACCACGTGTTACGGCAGCTTTTAATTTTCCGTTTTCATAACTTAGATTAATAGAAGCTCCATCGTATTTTAGCTCACAAGTGTATTCTAATTTTTGAACACCTAATATTTTTAAAATCCGTTGTTCCCAATCGTTTAAATCTTCTAAAGAATAGGAATTTGCTAAGGAATACATCCTGTTTTTATGCGTTACAGTTTCGAAATTTTTAGTTATTTCTCCACCAACGCGTTGTGTAGGAGAATTTTCATCAAAAAATTGCGGATTTTCATCCTCTAATTTTTGTAATTCAGCTAATTTTTGGTCGAATTCAAAATCGCTTATCGTTGGATTATCCAACACGTAATAATTGTAATTATGCTGATTTAATTCTTTTCGTAAATTGTTTATTCTTTCTTCAATTTCAAACATATATCTTATTTTATTTCAATGTTTTCATTAACAAACCAATTCTCTTTAACTTCAATTTCTTTTCCAAAATAAAACACCTTTTCTGGTTGTAATTTTTTAAGATAATTACCTGTATCCCATTTTCCGTTTTTATTGTCATCATAAATAACTCTAACCAAGTATTTTGCAGGATTTAATAAATTAAATGTCGCTTTATTTTCAGTTGCTATAACTTTTTCTGCAATTATTTCTTCTTTTAAATTTAATAATTGAATAATAATCGATTTTTTAGATGGATTTTGAACAGCTAAATTAATACTTCCGTAATTGTCTTTCTTTTTTGTTCGTAAGTGTAAATTTATAGTGTCTTTATTCATTTGATTGAAAAAATCAGTTATAGCGTTAGGCAAGACCTTAACGTGATATTTTTGAGTTTCCTTTTTGTCAAATAAAACAAGTAAATCACGTTGTTCGCTTTGTTTTAAGTCAAATTTTACAGCAACAGTATCTTTATCATAAATAGAAAACAAGTCCTTTTTATAAGATTTTAATGGATTATTAGTAGTAAATATAAGTGTATCGTTAAAATTAAATGTTCCTCTAATATTGCTTTTTACAATTAAAGTATCTGTTTGCTTACTTCTTAAAATCACTTTTTCTTCTACTGCATAATCTTTATTTTTAATATTGAAAAATAATGAATCTATTTTTTTATCTGTTGAAAAATAATAATTTAACGTATCTTTTTCTTTTTCTAAAAATTGAACATTTGTTAAATCAGATATATTTGATTTTTCCAAATTTACTTCCACTTTTAAGTGAGAAGCATCGCCAAAAAACGGAAAAACAAGGTGTCCTTTTGCAATTTCAACAGGTTTTGAGGTTTTAAATTTAGGAATTTCTTTAAATAAATTTAGATTAAATGTTTTTTCAGATGGAATAGAAATTACGGAATCTATAAAAGCAATTTTGTCTGTTCTTGGGTTAAACAAATAGTCATTTGCTTCTTCTTTTATTGCTAAAAGATGGTATTTTCCTTTCTTTAAATTGGAGATTTCCCAAGCCAAACTATCCAAGGTATTGGTAACATATATGGGTTTTTCTTTATAAATAGTTGAATCATTGAATAACTTATTGGCTTCATACAACATTACAGCTACATATTTATCGGATTTTTTATTAATAGCATCTGTTATTGTTCCTTTAATTGAAAGCGAATCAATATGATTACCTGTTGAAAAAATGTATTTAAAGCCAGAAAGTACATTTCCTTCATTATTATCGATAATACTTTCACCAAAATTGAAGGTATAAGTGGTATTTTCGACTAAAGTATCTTTAATTTTTATGGTGATTTTCTTACTTGGAATTCCTAAAGGAGTGATATCTGCTGGATATTTTAAAGGAGGAGAAATAATTAAATTCTTTTTAAGGTCTTTTAATTTGATGTATTCATCAAAGTAGATGTTGATTTCCTTTTTATCAAAATGAATCGTTTTATATTCTGGAACTGTTTTTATGCTTATAGGAGCATCTTCATCTTTTGGTCCACCAGAAGGATTGCCACGCCTTGCGCAATGACTTATGGAAAGCAAAACGATTAAAATGATAACGAAATGTTTATAAAATTTCATAAAGTATTTAATTTATTGCAAAGTAACGATTAAAAAATCAAGATTAAAAATTTGAAGTTTAAAATAGTGTTAAAAAAGAGGTGAAAGATGGAGGACGGAAGACGGAAGAC
>CAZYKN010000199.1:0-4570 GCA_964648135.1 uncultured Flavobacteriaceae bacterium | reverse complement strand
CTATTATCAGCAAAGCTGTAATAAGTATCTTGTGTAACAATAATATGATCTAAAACTTGGATATCGAGTAAATTACTAGCTGCAACAAATTTTTTGGTTAATTTTTTATCTGAATCACTTGGATTATGTTTTCCTGAAGGGTGATTATGGCATAAAACAATTCCAACAGCAGAAAGTTCTATAGCCTTTTTTAAGACAACTCTTACATCAACCAGTGTGCTTGTTATTCCTCCTTTACTCACTTGTTGTTTATTGATAATGATATTTGAATTATTTAAAAAAAGCACCCAAAACTCTTCATGATCTAATTCTGCAATAATAGGTTGCATTACATTAAAAACAGATTTGCTCGAAGTAATTTTAGGATTGATTAATGCCTGTTCTAATCTTCTACGCTTACCAATTTCTAGAGCTGTAATAATTGAAATAGCTTTTGCTTCTCCTATTCCTTTAAACTCACAAAGGTTTTCTACGTTTAGTTTAGCCAACTGGTTTAAATTATTATCTACACTATTTAAGATGCGTTTTGCCAAATCGACTGCTGTTTCTTCACGGTTTCCAGAACCTATTAAAATGGCAATAAGTTCCGCATCACTTAAAGCAATTTTTCCTTTGAGCATTAATTTTTCTCTTGGTCTGTCGTCTTCATTCCATTGTCTGATAGAAAATGTTTTTTTGTAGTTATCCATTATAGCAATTTTGAGTTTTGCTAAAGTAATGAAAAATATTAATATACCAGTTTAATTTCAAAAGACGTCTAGAGTAAACTCATACTTTTGAATGTCATTCCTGCGAAGGCAGGAATTTTTTGAATAATAGTCATTTCTTAATACATGACAAAAAAACACTTCAACATATATAGATTTGTAAAAATCAACACCTTAGTATTCAGACCTCACAGGTTTTAAAAACCTGTGAGGTCTCTAAATTAAAGAAATTTTAAATGATTGTTAATTTTTGTCATGTACTAAATAGTCATTTATAATTTTAATTACAACTGCTTCATTCTTTCTAATAATTCATTCTTTTTTGATCGTGCACAAGTTATAGTACTACGGTCAATCATCTCAATAGAACCTTCATTATACAAAGATTTAACAAAATGTAAATTTATTAAATGCGATTTATGGCATAAAAAGAAATCGGTATTTTCTAACAATTTACAAAATTTACCAATACTATACGAACTTAAAAAAGGCTTTTCATCTACACAATAAATATTGGTATAGCCATCTACACCTTCAAACCGAATAATAGTATCTGTTTTTATAAAAGTCAATCCTTTTTGAGAAGGCACGGCAATTTTAGCTTTTGTAGATTTACTACCTAAATGAGATAATAATTGTAAGTTTTTTTCAAATGCTGTTTTTTGATTGATGTTTTTTATAGCATTATTTATGGCTAATTTTAGCTCATCATTATCAATTGGTTTAACAATATAACCAATGGCACAGCTTTTAATTGCTTCAATAGCATAATTGTTATAAGCAGTAACAAAAATAACCTCAAAGGTTGGATTGTCAATTTTTGCTAAGACATCAAATCCGCTTAAAACAGGCATTTCAATATCAATAAACACCAAGTCTGGCTGTTCATTATTTATGGTTTCTACTGCTTTTTTAGGATTGCTACACATGGCAACAATTTCTATTTCAGGGAAATATTTATTGACTTTTATTTGCAGCCCTTCTAAGGCTTTTGCTTCATCATCAATTAAAATAGCTTTTATCTGTTTCATTTTTAGTTAAGGTTAGTTGTACGGTTGTTCCTTCCATTTCATTGTCTTTTATTGCATAAGAAACTTCCCATATTTTATGTTGGTTTAGTAAATACAAGCGTTCTTGTAAAACTTGTGTTGATCTAGTTTTGGTTGCACTAAGTTTTGTTTTTAATGATTGTTGTTGAATTTCTTTAGATTTTTTAATTCCAACGCCATCATCTGCAATAAGAACTTCAAAGCTGTTTTTAGCGAGAAAGTTGAATTTTATTGAAATAGTCCCTTTTCCTGCATTGTGAAAAATTCCGTGATTTACTGCATTTTCTACAATAGGTTGCAATAACATGGCTGGTATTTTTTGCTGATGGATATCTAATCGTTCATCTATAAAAAAACGGAAATGAAAATCTTTTCCAAAACGCATTTGTTCTATTTCTAAATATCCTTTTAATAATTTAATCTCATCGTTTAGCGTGATTTCTTTTTCTCTAGAAAAATCAAAAAACATACGTATTAATCTAGAAAATTTAACTAAATATTTTTCAGATAATTCCGTTTCATTTTTACTGATGTAATATTGAATGGCATTTAAAGAATTAAACACAAAATGAGGATTCATCTGACTTCGTAAAGCATGTAATTCAAATTCTGCTAATTTTTTCTGATGGTTTATCTTTTTTTGATGTTTTTCAATTTCTTTTCTTCTTAAAAAAAGTAACAAACCAATTATAGCAGAAAGAGCCATTAAGCCAAAAATAATTTTAGTGGTTATTTGCTGATACCATAAAGGTTTTATTTTAAAATTAAAACTTTTTTTTATTTGATGCGATTTAATTTTTAAAGTGTACTTATTTGGTGGTAAATCATTAAAAATAAGATGATTTGAAGTGGATTTTGTCCATTTGTTTTGTAACGGATTTAACTGATACTCAAAGTTAAAATGCGTATTTTCAGAAAAATCAATTTCAGATACTTTAACTTGTAACTGATTGTTTTTTTTATAATCAACTGTTTTGTTTAAAATAGCATTGTTGTATTTAATATTTTCAAAATAAACAGTAATAAACTGGTTTTTATCGCTTTTCTTTTTAGGAATTGTTACTGCTCCATTATTACTGCTTACAATAAGGTTGTTTTTTGTTGCATAAACCGATCTTATATTATTTACCAATAATCCATCACTTACATTATACGTATCTTTATACTTGTAATTGTTTTTAGTATCTTTTATATAATGTAAAACACCATTATCGGTTGCTAACCACAAATCATTATCTTTTACAAAAGAATCATTAATGCTTAAATATTTTGTTTCCTCTAACGGAATAATTTTTTCTAAATTGGTAATAAAAGCTCCATAGGAATCTGTACCAACTAATAAAGAATTTTCATCCAATTTATGTAAACTCAAAATGGGTTTTTGGTTTAGATATAAAGGCATGTTTTTGATTTTAAGAAATTGAATGCTATCGTTTTTCAATATTTTTAATCCGTTTGAAGTGGCAATAATCAGTTTCTTTTTAAACGATGCAAGTGTTCTAATTCCATTGGTTAAATATTCTTTTTCAATACTGAGGTCATTAGTATTTATTTTATTTAATCCTACAGTAAAATTACCATATAAATATTGGTTGTGATAGACCAATTGCCTTGCTATTTCATTAAAATAACTATGTGATTTTAAACCTTTAATAACTGCTTTTTTAGCACCATCAAAAATGGTTATCCTATTGCTAAAAATAAAATAAGTTTTATCTAATTGAGGAATATAAAAAACACCATAACTATATTCTTTTTCCTTTATAAAAGGAGTGAACTGTTTAGAAATACTATCGTATTGATAAAAACCTTTATTGAAAACCGTAGTTAGTAAACGGTTTTTAATTTTTTTAATTTTCCCTACTTTATCATTAAATAATGAATAGGTTGCCTGTTGCCTAGCGTTGGGAAATTTATACACTCCATTGGTTAGAGTTGCCATCCAAAGATTATCTTGTTTATCGATAAAAGAAAAATGAGCTTTTAGGTCTTTTGGGATATAATGCGTATTTGTGAGATTGTAATTTTTATCTAAGGCAGATACAAAACCAACTCCTGTGATTTGTAGTTGATTATTTACCTTATGAATACGTACATATTTTGATTTTTCAATCTGTATAGCATCTTTAAAAGAGGTTGTTTTTACTTGAAAAGTATTTAAGTTTAAAACGGTATAGTCTTCATCAGACAGCCAAATATAAGTGCTATCATTAACTTGTGCTCTTGTATGAGATAATTCTATCGATTTGGAATTTTTAAGCCTTTTAACTTCTTGATTTTTATTGTTATAAAAAATAATTTGCTTTTTGTCTTTCCCAAATTGATACCTGTCTAATATAGGATGCTTTAAAAAAGTTTTATATTGCTTTAATTTAGATAAGCTACCAAAAACAGTATCTTTTTTCCATTGGTTATTTACTAATTCATAATGAGCTTGAGAATTATTAAACGTAATGGTATTACCAACAATATTTCTATTCATTGGATTTAGAATTTCCCCTTTTATCTCACTAGGAAAAGCATAAATACTATCGTTTTTAATATAGCCTATTTTGGGTGATTTAGAAAAAAACCACACTTTGCCGTCTGGTGCAGTAATGATATTCCAAATATCATTGCTTGGCAAACCTTTTCGAATATTAAATGTTTTAAAATCTTTTCCGTTGAATTTCACCATGCCTTTATCGGTAATTATCCAAATAAAGCCATCTACATCTTGAGTTATCCTATATACCTGATTGCTTGGCAAACCGTTGTTTGCGTTGTAATTGGTGTATTTTTGGGCAATAGATGAAAAACTCCATATCAAGGAGA
>CAZYKN010000198.1:0-4574 GCA_964648135.1 uncultured Flavobacteriaceae bacterium | reverse complement strand
CGTTCCTAAAGCAACACAATACAGCCTATCTATACTTTAGATTAAACAAAGAAAACCTCTCAAAGCAATATTACAAGGTTAATTTGAAGCAAATTTCATTTTTGTTTCTGTATAATTTGTAGTGTTTAGATAATCATTTTTCATTTTTTTCAAAAATTGGATAATGTTTTCTTTTTCTTTTATTGAATTTAACAGGCAATCAGCATTTTTGTCATCACTAATAGTTATGGCAATGTACCATTTTCCTTTTCTAGACGTATAATAATCTTGCAGATTGGTTTGATACATTTTATTGTGTGTCGCAACATCGGCAACAATAGGTGCAATATTTAAAGTTTTTGTTTTGCGTTCTACTTCGTAAAATGTAAAATAATAGGCTTTATCATTTATTTTTGCAGGTAAATATTTGCCTAATTGCTGATTTTTAAATCCAAATCTAGCATCTATATAATCGTAAAATTCGTATGCTTTTTTAGGGTCGGAAAAGATAAAAGCAGTTTGTTCTGGTAAGCCTTTTTTAAAACTTTTGGCATTGGTTATTTTGTAATCTTCAATTTTAGGAGCAATTTTGTACGGTACACAAGAACTAAAGATAATAAAAAACAGAAAAATGGTAAAAAACTTCATAAGGATAATAATTTTGAGTTGGTTAATTATTATCAATAATCGTGCCTTGTAAGGTATTATTGTATAAAAACCTCACCCGTTTTCAAAACCTGTGAGGTTTGTGTTTGAAAATTTTAATAAAATTATTTTTTTCTAAAATAAATAGTAATAGGAACACCAGAAAAATCATAAATCTCACGCATTTTATTCTCAATAAAACGTTTGTAAGGGTCTTTAATATACTGAGGTAAATTCGCAAAAAACACAAATTGTGGTGTTGGAGTAGGTAATTGTGTACAATATTTAATCTTTACAAATTTACCTTTTAAAGCAGGTGGAGGATAACTTTCAATAATTGGTAACATCGTTTCATTAAGCTTACTTGTAGGTATTCTAATGCTTCTGTTTTTAAATACATCAACAGCAGTTTCTAAAGCTTTTAAAAGGCGTTGTTTGTTAAGAGCAGAAATAAAAACAATGGGAACATCTCTAAACGGAGCAGTTTCTCGTCTTATTTCTTCCTCAAATGCTTTGGCTGTTTTGGTGTCTTTTTCAATCAAATCCCATTTATTTACCAAAATAACAATTCCTTTACGGTTTTTTTGAGCTAACCAAAATATATTTTGATCTTGACCTTGAAAACCACGAGTAGCATCAATAATTAAAATGGCAACATCGCAATATTCAATAGAGCGTACAGCACGCATAACAGAATAAAACTCAATATCTTCTTTGACTTTAGATTTTTTTCTAATTCCAGCAGTGTCTATCAAATTAAAATCAAATCCAAATTTATTGAATTTAGTATCAATTGAATCACGAGTAGTTCCAGCAATATCAGTAACAATATTTCGATCTTTTCCAATAAGAGCATTAATAAATGATGATTTTCCAGCATTTGGTCTTCCAACAACCGCAAATTTTGGCAATTCGCTAGGCTCTTCTTCTTCAAATTCTGGCATTTTTTCTACTAGAGCGTCTAATATTTCTCCTGTTCCGCTACCATTAATTGCCGAAAGGGTAAAATATTCTCCTAAACCCAAAGAATAAAACTCTGTTGCATCTGCATCACGCATGGCATTATCAACTTTATTTACAATTAAAAAAACAGGCTTATCCACTCTTCTTAAAAGATTGGCAACTTCATTATCAGTAGGAGTAATTCCTGTAGTAACATCTACTACAAATAAAATAAAATCGGCTTCTTCAATGGCTAATTGTACTTGTTTGCGTATTTCTGCTTCAAAAATATCACTTGAGCCTTTAACGTAACCACCAGTATCAATTAAAGAAAAAGGTTTTCCGTTCCATTCACTCTGACCGTAATGTCTATCACGAGTTACACCACTTGTGTCATCTACAATGGCTTGTCGTTTTTGTATTAATCTATTAAATAAAGTAGATTTTCCTACATTTGGTCTTCCTACAATGGCAACTATACTGTTCATTATTGTTTAATTTGGTTGCAAAGATACTTTATTAAATTAAGATTGAAAGAAAGTGTCATTCGTTTTTCTCGCAAAGTCGCAAAGACGCAAAGTTGTGAGTGGAAAGGTGTGGTAAAATTAGTTGATTTTAATATTTAAGATACATTCAGCTTAGCGTTTTGAGGGTTGTATAAAGTTGAATTTTTTACTTTGTCAACTTTTAATAGGTTAGTCAAGATTGAAAATTTAATTCAATTATTTGTTATTCTAACAAAAATTACTATTTTAGCATTAAATAACCAAATACCTTATGAAATACGTAATAATTACCCTCAAGATACTAGTGATTCTTATATTAATAACCTTAATTAGTGCGTTTTTTTACTATAATCATTTAAAACCAACGTATAAAGGAAATCTTAAAATAGCCAACTTAAAAGAACAAACCGATGTTTATTTTGATGATATTGGTGTGCCTCATATTTATGCTAAAAACCAAGAAGACGCTTACAGAACTTTAGGCTATGTGCATGCACAAGATAGGTTATGGCAAATGGAATTAATACGTAGAATAGGTGCAGGACGATTATCAGAAATTTTAGGAAAAAATTTAATTGAAACCGATAAATTTTTTCTAACTATGGGAATTGATGCTAATGCAGAAAAAACAATTCAGCAATTAGATAAAAACTCTAAAGCTTATATTTTAAGTCAAGCGTATCTTGATGGAATTAACCAATTTATAGATAATGGTCCAACTCCAATTGAATATACTTTAGTAGGAGTTGAAAAAGAACATTTTACTTTAAAAGATATTTATAATGTATATGGTTATATGAGTTTTAGTTTTGCAATGGCACATAAAACAGATCCATTTATCAGTCAGTTAGAACAAAGGTTAGATAAAGCATATATAGATGAATTGGTTTTAGATCCAACCGATAAAACAACCATGATTCCTATATTTAATTTGGAAGGAAATCAGCAAACAGAGTTTATTACAAAATTGGATGAAATAATGGAAAACTTGCCTGTTTCTCCTTTTATAGGAAGTAATTCTTGGGTGATTGGACCAGAAAAAACAGCTAGTGGTAAAGTGATTTTTTGTAATGATCCACATATAAAATATTCTCAACCAGCAGTTTGGTATCAATCACATATTGTTTGTCCAGATTATGAATTGTACAATTTTAATTTAGCCTTAACGCCTTTTCCACTTCTAGCTCATAATAGAAAATATGCTTATGGTTTAACGATGTTTGAAAACGATGATATTGATTTTTATGCAGAAAAAGTGTCAGAAAGCAATCCCTTACAATATAAAGTAGGAGAGGAGTTAAAGAATTTTAAAATCATAGAAAAAACAATTAAAGTAAAAGGAGAAGATGATGTAACTTTTAAAGTAAAATCAAGTATTCACGGACCAATAATGAATGATTTTATTGGTTTTGAAAAGAATAAAAATCCCATTGCAATGGATTGGATCTATACCAAGTTTAAAAATGAAATGTTAGGTCTAACCTACAAAATATCTCATGCAAGCAATTTAGATGATTTTAAAGAAGGAGTTTCTAAACTGGTTGCTCCAGGTTTAAATGTTATGTATGGTGATGCGCAAGATAATATTGCTTGGTTTGCTGGAGGAAAACTCTATAATCATCAACAAAAAGTAAATACAAAACATATTTTAGATGGTTCAAATGGATTGGATGACAAATTAACTTATATTGATTTTAAAGACAATCCTAAATCGATAAATCCTACTTGGAATTATGTGTATTCTGCCAATAATCAGCCTAATAAAATAATGGATAGTTTGCTATATCCTGGTTATTATTTACCAGAAGACAGAGCCAAAAGAATTACTAATAAATTAACCAATCTAACAAACATTTCAACAGAGGAAATGAAAAGTTTAATTACGGATGTAACGTCTTCTAAAGTTCCTGATTTGGTAAAGGAAATCGCTATTAATATCAATGAAGATAACCTTTCTAAAAATGAGTTAATTGCTTTAAAAATTCTGCGTTCTTGGAAAGGAAATTTTGATTTGGATGGTGTTGCTCCAACTATTTATACCAAGTTTAAATATTTATTTCTTAAAAATGTTTTTGAAGACGAATTAGGAAAAGACGGATTTAATAAGTTGTTGGAAACGCATATTGTTAAAAAACAATACAATAAACAATTACAAGAAGGTTTTTCTGTTTGGAATGATGACATTTCTACGGATGTGATTGAGGATAAATCGCAAATAATCACAAAATCTTTTAAAGAAGCGGTAAAAAAATTAGAAAATCAATTAGGAAGTATGATTAGTAAATGGACTTGGGATAAAGTACATACCGTAGAACACGAGCATCCTATTGGTTCAAAAGTTGCCTCTTTAAGAAAATATTTTAATGTTGGTCCTTTTCCAATAAATGGAACGAATGAAGTTTTGAACAATCAAATATTTACTATTAATGAAGAAGGTATTTATAAAGTAACTGCTGGACCTTCATCAAGACGAATTATAGATTTTAATGATGTAGAGAATAG